>CAZIQV010000254.1:0-3084 GCA_964541275.1 uncultured Chitinophagaceae bacterium
GGCCCCACGTGGCGACGACGCGGACCGACGGGCCGCTGGACGGTTTGTGAGTTCCCTTGATGACAGGGACCGGGCCCTCGGATGTGACCGGGTCCTTGACCTACTATTTCGATCGGCAGCAGCAGTTCCTCGGCCCACTGCCGGTGCAGCCGGTCGCTGAGGGCGGTGAACCGTTCCAGGGGCGAGGCATCCCGCCCTGCCGCGGCCTCCGGCTGAGCTGGGAAGATCCCGCCGCCGGCCCATGAGGCGGTTGCCCGGGCGGCATCGCGGCTGAGCACCGTCACGCCGAGGCCCCGGCCGGCGAGTTCACGGGCGATCGACAGGCCGATCACGCCCCCACCGATCACGCAGCAGTCTGTTGGCAACGACGAATCGGCGGGATCGACCACGGCCAGGCGGGGGAACCTCGAGTCCTGTGGGTTTCGGGGCCCGTTGCCGCCGGCGTCAGCGGTGGATCCCGTTCTCGAAGACCTGTCAGGCATTCGTGGGCACTTGGGGGCTGTCGGCGATGTTGACCCAGACATGAACGTGGGGCGCTCCGCGGAAGTGCCAGACAAACGCGGGTCCTTCGAGCCGCCAGTTGTCCCAGACGCCGTCACCGCCGAGATCCCCCTGCCGGTAGAAGATCATCCGGCAGGCTTCGAGTCCGCCTTGGGCGGCGAGGCAGCGACGAACCTCGTCCCGGTCACCTGCCCGGAAGGGCTCCAGCAGCAGGCTGACAACGCGGTCGAGTTCCGCCCGCTGGTCGGCCGTAAGGTCGCCGACCGCGAGCCCGGGGCGGCTGGCCGGGCCAGGAAATCCAATGGCATTCTCCCGCGGCGTCCGGGCCGCCAGGGCTGCAGCCCGTTGCTTCCCATCGAGCATGGCGAAGACCTCATTGGCCGCCACTGCCTGGGGCCAGAAGACGTTTCCCGGGTGGGTCGGCTCCTCGGTGAAGCTGCCGGTGTCGTGGCCGTAGAAGATCGGGCCGCCAAAGGCGACATGATCGGCCGAGTCGCCGTCGCACCGCAGGGTCATGTGCCGGCCGGTGAGCAGGAACTGGAACTTTCCCGAGCCGGGCTCACCGATCAGCGCGAAGCTCTGGGAATGGCCAAAGCCGCCGCAGTCATCCTCCAGCTGCTGGTCAAAGCGGGGCTGCCATTCCGGAGTGATCAGGCTTTCAAAGATCTCGCGGACAACCGCTTGTTGTTCACCGCTGAAAAATTCATCGGCGATCTCCGGCTTGGTGGCCTGCCAGTTGTTGGCCACCCGGGTCCGCAACAGGCCGAACTTTGGGTGACGGTAGTCCCACGGCACACAGACCTGCCGACGCTGCTGGGGCGTGAGCGAAGCGTGCAGTCGCCCGGCGAGGGTTTCGGCGACCGATTTCGCGGCTGGCTCGGCAGCGAAAAGTTCGGGCCGGCTGCCGCCGGGAATCAGGGCGGCCAGGCCGGTCGCGGTAGCGGCATTGGCAAGGCGACGCAACAGACCGCGGCGGGTCACGGACGGGGCCGGCAAGTGATCAGTGGGTGCCATCGGAGGGACTCCTGGAAAGTACGGGGCGGTGAAGCCTCCAGCCACCCACATGGTAGCAAAGCCGCCTGCTGCAGGCTCACTTTCGGCGTTGGCAGCCCGGGCAGAAAAAAGTTGATCGCTGGGCCTGGACGATACGGCGGATGGTCGCTCCACAGCGGGGGCAGGCTGCTCCCGCCAGGCCGTAGACCTGGTGGCATCGCTGGTACCGGCCCGGCCGGCTGTCGGCCGTGCGATAGGTCTCGTCACCGATCGACGAGCCTTCCAACCGGATAGCTCGCCGCAGAATCTGCCGGGTGGCCGTCGCGATGGCACCACAGTCCGCCCGGCTGAGCCGGTTGCAGCGGCTGCGGGGATCGATGCCGACGGCGAAGAGAATTTCGGCGGCGTAGATGTTGCCGATGCCAGCGGTCACCCGCTGGTCCAGCAGGGCCTGCTTGATCGCTCGCCGGGAGCTGTGGATGGCAGTGTGAATCTCTGGCCCGCTGAGGGTGAGGGCGTCGGGGCCGAGCACCGACGGGCCACAGCGACGGACGAACTCAGCCTCGCTGAGGAACCGGATCGTGCCGAGCCCCCGGCGATCCCAGAAGATGAGCGGTGGGCTATCGGCAAATTCCAGCACCATCCGCACGTGGGTGTCACTAGGCGGCGGCACCCGCAGCAGCAGGCCGGTCATTCGCGGCTCAATCACCAGCCGTTCCGTGCCAGTGGCGGCCGGCCCCGCCAGCCGCAATACCGCCCGCTTGCCGGCCCGTTCCACCGCCGCGATCCGGCGGCCCGCCAACCGGGCCGCGAGGCGGCCTGCCGGCGGATTGACAAGGATTGGTCGCCGGGTTCTTCGCGGGAAAGTCGCCGCCGTTATCGTCCTGCCGGCAACGTCCCCGATCCCCCGGCACATCGTCTCAACCTCAGGAAGCTCGGGCATTGATGGGGCCGGGGCGAGAAAGCGGGGCCGAAACGGTCGGTCACAAGAGCCGGCGGGTCGAATCGGCCAAGGCAAGGCTACAATCAATTTGCCACCGGCCAATGTTCCGCCTTCCTGCCGCTGGTAGGTTCACCCACGACGCCGTTTCGACCCCTACGCTGGAGCTGCCGATGTCCATTGCTGCCGCGGCTGACCGCCCGCTCTCCCAGGTTCCCGACGCCTTCGGCCGGTTTGGCCGGTTTGGCGGCCGCTATGTGCCGGAGACGCTCTCGGCGGCCCTTGATCAGCTGCAGGCCGCCTATGACGAGGCGATTGCCGACCCCGCATTCATCAGGGAACTCGACGATCTGCTCAACACCTTTGTCGGTCGGCCAACACCCCTGCTCTTCGCGCGGCGGCTGACCGAGCGGGCCGGCGGCGCTCAAATCTATTTCAAACGTGAGGACCTCAGCCATACCGGCGCGCACAAAATCAACAACACCCTGGGCCAGGCCTTGCTGGCCATGCGGATGGGCAAGCAGCGGATCATCGCCGAAACCGGCGCGGGCCAGCATGGGGTTGCCACCGCCACTGCCTGCGCCCGGTTCGGCCTCGACTGCGTGGTCTACATGGGGGCCGAGGATGTCCGTCGGCAGGCCCCAAATGTT
>CAZIQV010000255.1:0-3062 GCA_964541275.1 uncultured Chitinophagaceae bacterium
CGGCTGCCACTTTCAGGTTGACCATCGGCTCGTCGCTGACCGTGCCGGTTTCCGAGGGAGACTTCACACCGGCGTCGGCGATCTGCGCGGTGCGGCAGCAACCGGACAAGGCGGCGGCTGGGCTGCCGCCAAACTATCGCGGTACACCGCCGGCGTTGCCCATGGTCTATCTTCCGCGGGGCCTCGATCATTCCAGCGGCGGACAGGCCCATGTCTCGAGCGACCGCTGGGGTCCGCTCAGTGGCCAACTCGTGCACTTCTCGTTCGGGTCCTGCACCCATTTTCTGGTCCTTCGCGATGAGGTTGCCGGGCAGCCGCAGGGAGCAGTCGTGCCGCTGGTTGGGGATTTCCGCTCAGGCGTCCACCGCGGCCGGTTCAGCCCCGCCGATGGTCAGCTCTATGTGAGCGGCATGAACGGCTGGCATGTGTATGGCGTCGATGACGGCTGCTTCCAACGGGTGCGGTACACCGGCGCGACGGTCCAGCAGCCGATTGGGATTCGGGCCCATCGCAACGGCGTGCGGCTGCGGTTCTCTGCGCCGCTTGACCGGAAAATCGCTGCCGACGCTGCCAACCACTTTGCCCAGTGCTGGAACTACCGCTACGGCCCGTCCTACGGCTCGCCGGAATTCTCCCCGAGCCACTACGGCACGGTCGGACACGACCCGCTGCCGATCCGCTCGGCCACCGTGCTTGCCGACGGCAAGAGCCTGTTTCTTGAGATGCCCGACATCCAGCCGGTCAACCAGCTGCACCTGCAGGTGGCCCTCGGCGACAACGTCACCCGCGACCTGTTTGCCACGGTGCATGTCCTCGACGAGCCGTTTCGCGAGATCCCGAATTATCGCGAGGTGACGCGGCCGGTGGCGGCCCACCCGATTCTCCGGGACGTCGCCATGCTCAAGGCGGCCGTTAAGAATCCCTGGCTGAAGCAGCTGGACGACGCCCGTCCGCTGACGATCGCAGCAGCTTCCAACCTGGCCTACAAGACGCCGGAACTGCGGGCGGCACCGGGTGAAAAGCTCGCCCTGACGTTTGTCAATCCTGATGTTGTGCCGCACAACTGGGTCCTCGTGAAGCCCGGCAGGCTGGCCGCGGTTGGCCGGCTCGCCGATGGGCTGATCGCCGACCCCGAGGCGGTGGCTCGGCATTACGTGCCGCAGACCGACGACGTGATCGCCTCCACCGACATCACCGCGCCGGGGAAACAACAGACGATCTTCTTCACCCTGCCTGATGCACCTGGCCGCTACCCCTTCCTCTGCACGTTCCCGGGGCACTGGAAGCTGATGAACGGGGTTTTGATTGTGGAATGACACGCGTCTCAGAAAGGAACCGTCGATGGTCTGCTTCCGGCTTTTGATCGTGATCATGTGCTGTCTCATCGGGCTGGCCGGTTGCGGCGGCAGCCTGCATGCTGCCGAGCCGGTTGAGGTGGCCGCGCGGGCTCGGGAACTCTTCTGCCGGGACAATCTCGTCGCCTGGTGCATCGTGCCGTTCGACGGAAAGAAACGTGGCCCGGAACCCCGGGCCGCCATGCTCGAAAAACTCGGGCTCAAGCACTTCGCCTATGACTGGCGGCGGGAGCACATCCCCACCTTCGCTGCCGAGTGGGACGCCCTGGCCAGGCACGGGGTGTCGCTCGATGCGTTCTGGTCGACTCCGCCCGATCTGCCCGGACTGCTTCAAAGCCTGCAGCAGCGGGGGCTCAAGCCATCGTTCTGGGTGATGGCCAACGCGCCGGCAGACCTTGACCAAGCGGCGCGAGTGAAGCATGCAGCCGATCGACTGCGTCCCCTGGCCGAGACGCTGAAGAAGGCGGGCTGCCGGCTCGGAATCTACAACCACGGTGGCTGGGGTGGCGAGCCGGCGAACATGGTCGCCGTCTGTCGGGCTGTCGGCCTTCCAAACGTGGGGATTGTCTACAACCAGCACCACGGCCACGACCATCTGCCGTATTTCGCCGAGGCCCTGCAGCAGATGCTGCCGTATCTTCAAACGCTCAACCTCAACGGCATGACTGCCGGGGGCGACAAACGCGGCCAGAAAATCCTGGTACTCGGTCAGGGCGAGCTTGACGTGACGCTGGCCCGGACGATCTGCGCGAGCGGCTACACCGGACCGATCGGAATTCTCAACCACACCGGGCACGACGCCGAGGCGCGGCTGCTCGACAATCTTGAGGGCCTTGCCTGGATCACCGGCCAACTCACCGGGCAACCGATCCCCAAGCCGATGCCCCGCACGCCCTAACGAGGGCTGTCGCGAAAGCGGGAAAAAGTCCGGCGGCGGAGCGTCGCCAGTGGGTGTGCAACTTCCGCTGCTGTCCCCTCAGACGTCGCCGGTGAGACGCCCGACGGGCAGGAGGCGGATCGCAGGTTCGGCGACCGCACGGCATAATTTCCCGCTGGGTCCCCGCGGTGAGCCGCCGCTCGCCGGCCGCAGAGTTCGCCGACGTTCCGGATTCGGCCCGCCCCAGCAAGCGGATCAGCCGCAGCCACACCCCACCCGCGAAAAAGAAAAGGCCTCGCAGTTGGGGAAACTGCGAGGCCCTCAGGCGGCTCTAGAAGTGTGGGTCTTTGGGGGGGGAACAGCCGCTGAAAAGATTCAGTTGTATTGGTGAGTGCGGGATCGTCTCCGCGTCTGAGAGAAGCATACACGATGCGGGTGCCGTTGTCGAATCGAATTTCCTGGACGACCTCCCACGGGGGAAAAACCAGCTTTGCTATCATGCGGCAAACCAGACGGCTTCCCAACCAGTGGCCGCCGCATTCCCCCGCCGCCCGTTTTTTCCCTTGCAGCGAGATTTGCCTCCATGGCCGCGACGCAGATCGATCCCTTTTCCGCCCGTTCCAGCTTTGACACCGGCTCCGGCCCCGCCACGCTCTACCGGCTGCGGGCCCTCGATGATGCCGGGGTGACCAACACCGCCCGGCTTCCCTATTGTCTTCGGACGATTCTTGAGGCGTTGCTGCGGACCTGCGACGGCTACGAGGTGACCGAAACAGACGTTCGCAACCTGGCCACCTGGGAAGCAGCCAAACCGGCTGCGGTCGAGGTGC
>CAZIQV010000256.1:0-3036 GCA_964541275.1 uncultured Chitinophagaceae bacterium
ACCCGTTCCCATCCCGAACACGGTCGTTAAGCTTTCAGAGCCGATGGTAGTGCCACAAGTGCGAGAGTAGGTATCGCCGGGAATTTTTCAGGAACCCCCGGTCGTCAGTAGGCGGCCGGGGGTTTTTGTTGGGGCCAGGGCCAGCGGCCGGCTCCCTCCCAAGGCTCAAGACGGCTCTTCCGCGGACCGCTAAACTTTCTCATGAAAGCGATCGAGCAGCTGCTCGATCGTCCTGACGGGGAGGCCGACGACCGTGTCTGCGGTGCCGGCGACGAGTCGCAGCGGGAGCAGCCCATCCTGGAGTCCGCAGCTTCCGGCCTTGCCACGCCACCCGCCGCTTTCAAGGTACGCTTCAATGGCGGCCGAGTCGATCGGATCCATGCTGACCTCGCTTTCAGTATGGCCACTGACGATCACGTACCCGTCGTATGCATGCGTTGTCCACGGGCTGCGGAGGGCCGTCGCAGCTGTTCGGTGGTCGGCGGCGGCGGGGATCCGGAGGCTGACCCCGGTAACGACGCGATGGCGGCGGCCTGAAAGCCGGCGAATCATCGCCGCCGCATCGGACCGGTCGCGGGGCTTCCCCAGGGCGATCCCGTCGATTTCACCGAGCGTATCGCAGGCGACAAGCACGCGGTCGGCGTTGTCCTGATCAGCCGGGTCAAATCGGGTGGCGACGGCGTCGGCCTTCAGCCGCGCCAAGCGGGTGACATATCCGGCGATCGACTCAGCGGCCCTGAGTGGCGGAGCCTCGGCCTCGACCGCGTCGGGCGGGGGAGCGACGATGACATCCCAGCCGGCGGCGACCGCCAACTCACGGCGGCGAGGCGATTGGCTGGCAAGAATGACGCGACGTGGACGGACAGGCATGCGAGGGCAACAGCGACAGGCGTTTGGCCGATCTCGACAGAAACTTCAGATTCTGTACGAAGATTCGGAGTTGATCGTACTCGATAAGCCGCCCGGGCTGCCGACGGCCAACGCGGCCCGCGGCAGTGACAGCCTGGTGATCCGGCTCCAGGGCTATCTCGGAAGCGGGGCGTTCGCCGGGGTGGTGAGCCGGCTCGACCTGCCAGTCTCCGGGGCAGTCGTTTTTGCCAAGACCCGGGCCGCCGCGGCCAGCTTGGCCCGGCAATTTCGTGACCGGACGGTGGCCAAAGATTACCTTGCGATCGTCGAAAGGAGATTTCCCGCGCCGGTCGGCGAATGGAGGCAGTGGCGGGACTGGATCGGCTGGAACGATTCGGACCGGCGAGCGGTCGCAAGGGTCCAATTGGCGAAGGATCCCTCCGGTCCCGATGCCCAACCGCCGCCGGGCTGCCTCGAGGCCGAGACGTTTGCGCGAGTCGTTCGCCGGGTTGGCGAGGTATCGTTGGTGGAACTGCGGCCCGCCACAGGGCGGAAGCATCAGCTACGGTCTCAGCTTGCCGCCCGGGGCTGCCCGATCGTCGGAGATCGCAAGTACGGGGCGAGACTGCCGCTGCCTGGTCCGCTCGGTGCCGCAATCGCCCTCCATGCCAACGCGATCTCGTTCGAGCATCCACAGTCGGGGTCGCGGATGATCGTCTCCGCAACTGTCCCCCACGAGTGGGAATTACGTTTTCCCCGTCTTTTCCCTGACTGACCGGCTGCAGCCACCGACGGCACCGGTCTTCCGCTGCCGAGACGTTTGGGTATGATTCAGCACTGCGGCTGACGCATCCGCCTGGAGAGGGGTCGCCGAATCCCTTCAGGCCGGAGTTCAGACCCGCCCCAGTCCGATCTGCCCGGTCCGATCGTATTGTCGCTTCCAGCATTCAGAACGCTGTTTGCCGATTGACCGCCGTCAGTCGGCGTTTGCTTTGATCCCCGGACGTTCCGCCCCCCGTCAACCAGCCCTCCACCCCGCTCCGCGAACCATGAGCGAGCCCATGGCCGCCGCTCCGAACACGCCACCCGACGTCCCCTCCGGACCAGCCCCAGTGGCGGAAGGGTCGTGTCTGAGATTTCGCGAAGCCGTGCTTGCCAGCGGTGTCGTCGATCCGGCGACCGTCGATGCTGCCGAGGCCCAGGTGCGGGCGCTGCCGGGAATGGCCGATCCAGACGCGGCCGGCGAGGCTCCGGCAGCGTTCGACCGGGCTGTCGCTCAACTGCTTGTCAAGCGGGGCGATCTGACCGATTTTCAAGCCAACCAACTGCTGCTCGGCCGCAAGAAGCTGAAGCTCGGTCAGTACCGCATCCTCGACCAGATCGGGCGGGGCGGGATGGGCCTGGTCTTTCTTGCCGAACACGATCTGATGGGCCGCCGGGTTGCCGTCAAGGTGCTGCCTCGCAAGAAATCGACTGAAGAGTCGGAGATGGTCTTCCGCCGGGAGATCCGCATGCTCGGCCGGCTTGACCACGACAATCTCGTCCGGGCGCTCGACGCCGGCTACGACGGCAAGGTTTTCTTCCTCGTCACCGAACTCGTGCCGGGCATCGATCTCAATAAGCAGATCAAGCGGCACGGCATCCTCGACGAACTGACGGCGACGTCGGTGATCTCCCAGGTGGCGACCGTGCTGGCATACGCCCATACCAATGGCGTCATCCACCGGGACGTGAAGCCCGGCAACATCATTGTTACCAAAGAAGGGCGGGTAAAGCTGCTCGATCTCGGCCTCGCCGGTTCGATGCTGGCCGATGAGGCCCTGCAACTGAATCGGATCGTCGGCACGATGGACTACATCGCACCGGAGCAATTGAAAGATCCTGACAATGTCGGACCATCAGCCGACATCTACAGTCTCGGCTGCACGCTCTACTTCACCGTCACCGGCCAGCCGCTGTTTCCCGGCGGCACTCGCCAGGACAAGGCCAAGCGGCATCTCCATGAAAAGCCGCCCAGCGTCAGTGAACGGGCTCCGCACCTCAGCAAACCGTTCTGCAACGTGATTGAGGGCATGCTGCTCAAAGAGCCGAGCGATCGCTACCGGTCGATGGAAGAAGTCATCGAGGCGCTCGAAACCTGGCGTTCGGCGGAACTTCTGCCGATGCCCCAAGGGCAGGAGCCCGCCG
>CAZIQV010000257.1:0-2961 GCA_964541275.1 uncultured Chitinophagaceae bacterium
TGAAAACCTCGGCTTTTCATAGTTCCGCCTCAAGGAAAAGCCGACAGGATGTCGGCGTTTTCCGGAAAGCCAGCCGTCGGCGTTTTCCGGAAAGCTAGCCGTCGGCGTTCTGCTGAAGGCCAGCAGCCGCTCGGGAATGCCCGTGCCCTCGTGCTGGACGTTCACGTCGGCCCTCGTGGCCTCCGTTCACTGCCCGACCGCGGCGCTTCGCCATCGTGGCTGCGCTTGCGTTCGGAGCCCGCTTGAGGGCACGGGCACCCCCTCGCTCGTCAATGACAGCCTCAACGGCGGACACCGCAAGCGGCGACGACGAAATCAGCAGCGGCCTAAAGTAAAGTGCCCCCCCCCAGCCAGCACCAGCAACCACTAACCACCCGGCGACAGGATGTCGCCAATGGGGACCTGCGGAGCTATGAAAACCTCGGCTTTTCATAGCTCCGCCCAAGGAAAAGCCGACAGGATGTCGGCGTTTTCCGGAAAGCTAGCCGTCGGCGTTTTCCGGAAAGCTAGCCGTCGGCGTTTTCCGGAAAGCTAGTGCCGGAAGTGCCGCCTTGAGGTAAAGACCATGGGCAGATCGGCGGCGTCGGCAGCGGCGATCACCTCGGGGTCTCGTTTCGAACCGCCCGGTTGGATCACCGCTGCAATTCCCGCCTGCCTGATCAGGTCAATCGAATCGGGAAAGGGAAAGAAGGCGTCGGAGGCGAGCACCCCGCCGCGGGCCCGCTCTCCCGCTTTCTCCAGTGCCAGTTTGACCGCGTCGACCCGGCTGGTCTGGCCGACGCCGGCCCCGACAAGACTCGTGCCCCGGCAGACAGCGATCGCGTTGCTGGTCAGCCGCCGGACCATCGTGAAGGCAAAATCGAGTGGCTGGGTCAGTTCCGCCGCCGGCTGCACCCGGGTCACCACCCGCCAACTCGCCGGATCATCCGGGGTCTCGTCCGGCCGCTGGGCCAACAATGCCCCGGCCACGCTTCGCAGTTCGAGTCCGGATGTCGGCGCCCAAGGGTCGCCCGGCGGGACTTCGACCAGCCGCACGCTTGCCCGCCACGTCGGCCGCGTCGTCAACGCCTCGACGGCATCCCGGGTAAAGGCGGGGGCAGCGACCACCTCGACAAACAAACCCGGCTCAAGCAGCCGCTCGGCGGCGGCAGCATCAAAGGTGCGGTTGACCGCCACGATCGAACCAAAGGCGCTCGTTGGGTCAGCTGCCATCGCCGCTTCCAGCGCCGCCTCGACGCTCGTCCCGCTCGCTGCGCCGCAGGGATTGGTGTGTTTGATCACCACGGCACCGGGATCCTGAATCAGCCCGGCGAGCCGAACCGCGGCATCGAGGTCGAGCAGGTTGTTGTAGGAAAGCTCTTTGCCCGAAAGCTGCTTGAGACCGGCCAGCCCGAGATGGGTGTCGGCCGGGGCGAACATCGCCGCCGTCTGGTGGGGGTTTTCTCCATACCGCAGGGCGAGCCGCCGTTCGAGGCTCAGGGTCAACCGAGCCGGCAAGGGCGGCTCGTCGGTGTCAGCGGCCGCGGCGACGGGCGGCGCGGCGGCAGCGACCAGGCCCGCGTGCCGGGCCATCCAGCGGGCGATCACGGCGTCATATTCGGCCGTCCGCTCGAACGCCCGGGCTGCCAGCAGCCGACGATCAGCCAGCGTGGTTCCCCCCCGGCCGACGGCGGCAACTGCCTCGTCGTACTGATCGGGCCCGGTCACCACCGCCGTGAACAGATGGTTCTTGGCAGCTGCCCGGACCAGGCTCGGACCGCCAATGTCGATCAGTTCAATCGCCTCAGCCGACGTGCAGCCGTCGCGGTCGATCACGCTGGCGAAGGGGTAGAGGTTGACGACTACCAGTTCAACACGCCGGATGCCGTGCTCGGCGAGAACGGCGAGGTCTTCGGGGTGATCGCCGCGGGCGAGAATCCCCGCGAAAATGTGCGGATGGAGGGTTTTGACCCGGCCGTCGAGCACCTCCGGAAATCCGGTCACAACCGAGACGTCTTCGACGGTGACGCCGTAGCCCTTCAACGCCCGCGCCGTTCCACCGGTGCTGACCGCGACGATGCCGGCAGCCTTCAACGCGGCCGCCAGTCGGTCGAGGCCGGTTTTGTCATAGACACTCACCAGAGCTCGCCGGATCGGCACGATACCGGTCCCGACATCGCCGTCGGGTGACAAGCCGGGGGTGGAACCGGAAACCTGCGGACCGGGCTGCGACATCGAAATCCTCCACCTTGCGACGCTGCTGACGGCGGGCCGGGCCCGAGGCGGAACCGGCTCGGATCCGATTAGAACCGGCCGGCAGCGATCTCGGAAGGGTCGGCTGCCACCGGCAGTTCGACCTCCATCACCGTCCCCTGCCGGGCCAGCCGGCTTTTGATCAGCACCCGGCCGCGGAGTTGCTTGACGATCGACTTGACCAGAAACAGGCCGAGGCCGGTGCCCGGCGTTGCCCGCTCTAGTTCATTCCCGAGGCGGACAAACCGGCGGAACACCTGGGTCCGCTGAGCCAGCGGGATCCCCGGACCATTGTCGGCGACCCGCACCAGCGCCCGCCCGCGGCCGGTCCGTTCGAGCTCGATCTCGACCTGCGATTCGGGGAGGGAGTATTTGACGGCGTTGTCGACCAGATTGTTGACGATGATCTCAAGGTCCGCCCGCCGACCCTGAGCTCGCAAACCGGCCGCCCGTTGCGTCACGGTGACGCTGATCCGTTCCCGGGGCAGACCGTGCCGCTGGGCCGCGCGGTCGGCGGCCTGTTCGAGAATGGGCCGTAGTTCGGTCGCCTCCGCGGTTCGCGGCTGGGATCGCTGAATCGTCTTGGCGGCATCGAGCAGATGATCGATGAGCGTGTCGAGTCGTTCGACATCCTGGAGCATGAACCGATGGAAATCGGCCTGTTCAGCCGCCGGCACCGGTCGGCGAATGAGGGTCTGCAGGTAGAGCTTGAGCGATGCCAACGGGCTT
>CAZIQV010000258.1:0-2958 GCA_964541275.1 uncultured Chitinophagaceae bacterium
CGCCGTAGGCCTCCCCGTCGGGCAGTTCACCGGGCAGCAGGCCGCTGCGGGGAATCTCGCTGCCGTCGATGAAGACCGGATAGGCGACCTTCACCAGGCCGTTTCGCAACTCGTAATAAATTTCGGCTTCGTTGGGGTCGCCGCCCTGACCGGGAAAGTCCTCGTCAACCAATTCGACCCAGGCAACCTGGCGGCCGCCCCCGAACCGCCGCAGGCCCCGAGTCTGCCGAAAAAAGGCATTCAACTCCCAGAACTGATTCTGTTTGACACCGGAGTTGAACGGGTGATTGTGACACTGCGTGCACTGCACCTGGAGCCCGAGAAAAATCTGTGCGGTCCGCGCCGTCGCCTGAATGCCGCCGTCGGCAAGTTTGCCGCTGAGGAAATTGGTCGCTCCATTGAACCGCTCGGCATCCTCGCGGTCGGCATTGTCGCCCGTGGCGGTGAGCAGCTCGGAAACAAACTGGTCATACGGGATGTTCTTCTCGAAGGACGTCTCGAGGTATTTCCGCATGCCGCGGCGATCGACCATCCGGTTGTTGGTGTCGCGGCCTATCAGGATCGTCGTCCAGACGTTGGCCCAGTGGCGGGCATATTCGGCGGCGTACTCCTCGCCAAGCAGTCGGTCGACAAGTCGCTCTGCCCGCCGCCGATCCCGGCTTTTCACATAGTCTTCAAGCTCGGCAGTTGTCGGAATCCTGCCGATCAGATCGAGGTGAATCCGGCGACACCACTCGCTGGCCGACGCCTCGTCGGCCGGTCTGAGCCCGGTGTCTTTCCAGACCGACGCGATCTCCTTGTTAATAAATTCAATCTGGGGCGCGTCGGCACCCCGACCGGGGGCGGCGAGAGTCGCAACGGGACCGAGCATGACAACAAGCCCGGCCGCCGCCGGCAGCGACCACCGGCCGACAAAGCGGCGGCAGCGACACTCAATCAATCGGCTCAGGAGACCCACCATGTCCGCTTCCTCCCAACCATCCGCCCAGCAACTCCCTTATTTTATTGTCGGCTGGGCTTTCCGACAGGTCAATGGAAGCCATTTCGGTCGGCAGCGGCTGGCCGCATGGGCGGCGCGACTCCAGGAAGCCGGCTGGAGCGAGGCAAACGTGACCGCGGGGCCGTTGGGCTCCCGAGACGATTTGCCCCCCCAAAAAAAACCTGCTCGGATCGCGAAAGCAGGATTTTCACCCCGCTGACAAGAACCGCTCGAAGAAAAACAGGGCTTTGCCAGCCGGCTTGACATCTGCCTCCTGCCCGGCATCGCCTCCTGCCTGACATTGGGGGTGGCCGCGAGTGCTCCTCGGGCAAGCCTCAGCGAGACGCGGTTTCGACCCGCGGGGCGGGCCGGCCGGAGGTCTGCTCGCTGACGAACTCCAAAATGGCCCGGGGACCGGCATCGCCCAGCCGCGGGCGAGCCAATTTGAGGATGCGGGTGTAGCCGCCCGGCCGATCGGTGAAGCGCGGCGCAACCGTCTCAAACACCACCCTGGTCGCCCGCTTGTCACCCAGCAGCCGCAGCACCCGGCGACGAGCCGTCACCGCTGGTGCCATCGCTCCTGCCCATTGCCGCCACTGGTCGCTCTGCCTCCAGGCTTTCCAGTCGGCCGAGTCTCGGGCCGCGGAAGTGGCAAACTCGGCGGCCGCCGCTTCCGCCTCCAAGCCGCGTCGAGCGATGGTGATACACCGCTCGACGAGCGGCCGGACCTCTTTGGCCTTGGCGAGCGTGGTCACGATTCGTCCAGGAACCTTCGGTGCGCCGGGCTCACCAGGTTCGAATTCGGCCTCGGTCAGCATTAAAGCCGAGGCGAGATTGCGAAGCAGGGCTCGCTGGTGGGAGGGGCTGCGGCCGAGGATTCGGCCCTTTCGACGATGACGCATGATCTAACCTTCCAGCTTTCAAAAGTGATTTCGGTACGTGGGTCGCCGGCTCGGCTGCAATCGCTCGGGAGGTTCGGGGGTAATTGTTTCCGGGCCCTGATCCGGTTGCGCCGGCAACTCACGACTGCAAAGATCGCTCGCCGCCGGTGGGGGCCGTTTTTCCAGCGGCACCGTCAGAGCCGATCGCCGCTTGACGCTCCGCGTCAGCCCCCGCTCCCGGCGGTCATGCCGAGGGCGAGTCCGAGTTCCGTGAGTTTCTCCTCAATCTCCTGCAGCGTCGTCTCGCCGGCATTGCGAAATTCGAGAATCTCCTCGCGAGACTTGGCAACAAGGTCCTTGAGCGTCTGGACTCCTTCGACCTCCAGGCAGTTGCTTGCCCGCAAGGAAAGCCGCAGATCGCTGACGAGCATGCCAAGCCGACTCTCCAGTGGTGCTTCGAGGTCGAGGAGCCCCTCGCCGCCAGCCCCATGCACGGCCCCGCCCGGCGAGGTGTAGCCGACAAACGGATTCAGGTGCTTCCGCAGGATCTTGGCGGCTTCCACCAGGGCCATCTCCGGCGTAATCGTGCCGTCGGTCCAGATTTCGAGCGTCAGTTTGTCGTAGTTGGTCTTCTGGCCGACGCGGGTCTCTTCAACCTCGTAGCGAACCCGGGTAACCGGGCTGAACATCGCATCGACCGGAATGATGCCGATCTCCTGACCCTCGGGACTGTGCTCGCTGCAGGGCACATACCCGCGGCCGTTCTCCACCACCATTTCCAACTCGAATGGCACGTCATCGGTAAGCGTCGCCAGCAGCAAATCCTGATTGACCACCTCGACCGCTTCATCGGTCTGGATGTCGGCGGCGGTCACCGGGCCCTTGGTGCTCTTCTCGACCCGAATCACGCGGGTCGAATCGCTCTCGTTTTTCACGACAAGGCTTTTGACCGCGAGGACGATCTCGGTGACATCTTCGAGGACGCCCTTCATCGTGGTGAACTCGTGCTGGGCCCCGCCGAGCTTGATCTGCGTCACTGCGCTTCCTTCGAGGCTGGACAGCAGGATGCGCCGCAGGCTATTGCCGACGGTCGTGCCA
>CAZIQV010000259.1:0-2944 GCA_964541275.1 uncultured Chitinophagaceae bacterium
CCGGGTCGTCACCAGCCTGCTCCCGGCCGGGATCCATTCAAACCTGCTGGTCAGCGCAGCCGGCGGGGTCTTGCACTCGCCGCAGTTCAGCGTCGACGGCAAGCCGATTCGCCTGCTCGTCGCCGGCACCGGCGGGGCCCGCGGTCGAATCGTCGTCTGGAACTACCCGCGGGCGTTGGGGCTGAACTACTTTCGGGCGTCGCTCAACGACGGGCAGTCTCGCTGGGTCACGCTGAAAAACAGCTACTTCACCGGGGAGGAGGCGCACCTGGAATTGGCGACCGGCGAAGACATTCCCGTCGAAACGGTGACCGGCAAGCGCTCCTGGTTCAGCCTGTTGGCCGTCGATCGCGGTGATGGCCCGCTGCCGCCGCCGCTGCCGCCGGCGGGGCTTGTTGCCCTGCTCGTAGACGATGATCCGTTGTGGTCTGCAGTTCCGGTCGATCAGTCGAGTCTCGCAGCCGCCTATCAGCGGGTGGCCGTGCGGTCGCTGACTGCCTGGCGGGAGGGGCGGGCGACCGCCACCGATGTGCGGCTGATCAACGCCCTGCTCGAGGCGGGCCTGCTGCCGGCCCGGCTGGCTGAACTGTCGGAGGTTGCACCGCTGGTCAGCCGTTATCGGCAGATCGACGGGTCGATCGCCCCGCCGGTGCGGGCTCCCGGCGTGCACGAGGGCACGGTCGATGATCAGCCGCTGTTTGTCCGCGGCGACCACCGGCAGCCGGCCGCTCCGGTGCCGCGGCGGTTTCTTGAGGCGATCGATCCAACGCCCTTCCCCGCCGACAGCAGCGGCCGGCGAGAGCTTGCCGAGGCGATCGTCGCCGCCGACAACCCGCTGACGCCGCGGGTCTTCGTCAACCGGGTCTGGCATCATCTCTTTGGCCGCGGGATTGTCGCCTCGGTCGATACCTTCGGCGCGATGGGCGAGCTGCCGTCGCATCCCGAACTGCTCGACCATCTCGCTCGGCGGTTTCGCGAAGAGGGCTGGTCGCTGAAAAAACTCGTCCGGCTGCTGGCGACCTCGCGGGCTTTCCGGCTGGCGGCGGCCCCGACCGCCTCGGCAGCCGCCGCCGACCCGACCAATCGACTGGTCTCTCACTGGCAACTGCGACGGCTGGAGGGCGAGGCAATCCGCGACTCGCTGCTGGCGGTTTCCGGGCTGCTTGACCGGAAACAGTTCGGCCCTTCGGTCGGTGACAAGGCCAACCGCCGCAGCGTCTACGTGCCCGTCCGCCGCAACGTCGAAGAGCCCTTTCTCAGCGTGTTTGACCCGCCGAGTACCCAGTCGACCCAGGGCCGGCGGGACATCTCAAAAGTGCCGGCCCAGGCGCTGGTGCTGCTCAACGGCGACCTCGCCCGCCGCTCAAGCGAGGCGACCGCCCGGTCGCTGCTGGCTGCGGAAGGGCCGGGCGATACCGGAGCCGGAGATTCCCAGGCTCGGATTGAGCAGCTGTTCATCGGCAGTCTGGGTCGCAGGCCAACCGCCGACGAGCGGGCCGCCAGCCTCGCCTGGCTCGATCACGAGGCCGCCCGGCGGGGACTCGCCCCGGAAGCGGCTGCGGCCTCCCTGCCGCTGTGGACCGACCTCGTCCACACCATCTTCAATCTTGAGGAGTTCATCCATGTCAACTGACCCGTTGTTGGCGGCCGGTCTTTCCCGCCGCGAGCTGCTCGCCCGCGGCTCTGCCGGCTTTGGAGGAGTCGCCCTCTCGTCGCTGCTTGGCCGGAAAGCCCGGGCGACCGACTTCAAGCCCCGGGCCCAGCGGGTGATCTTCCTGTTCATGAGCGGCGGGGTGTCGCATGTCGACTCCTTCGACCCGAAGCCGGAGCTGGCCCGGCTGGCTGGCAAGCCGATGCCCGTGCCGATCGAGCGGACGCAGTTCAACCAGAACGGCACGATCATGCCGACCCTCTGGCCGTTTCGGCCGCGGGGAGAGTCGGGCATTGAGGTGAGCGAGCTGTTTCCCAGGATCGCCACCCAGGTCGACAAGCTGGCGGTGATTCGCTCGATGACGGCCAAGTTCAGCGAGCATGCCCAGAGCAATCTCTTCATCCACACCGGCTTTCCGTTTTTGGGGCATCCCAGCGCCGGCGCCTGGGTCAGCTATGGACTCGGCCGGGCCTGCGAGGAGCTCCCCGGCTATGTCGTGCTGCAAAGCGGCGATGCCGGTCCGCCCCACGGTGGCCTGCCCTGCTTTGGCAACGGCTATCTGCCCAGCGACAACCAGGGTTCGGTCCTCAAGATCGACGCCAGCCCTGCCCTCCGCGACATCCAGCCGGCCGACCCGGTGGCTGAGCAGCGGGCCAAGCTCGATTTTCTGGCGTCGCTCAACCGCCGCTTTGGGGCTCGGATCCGGGCCGAGGATGCAGTCGAGGCGGCGATCCGCACCCATGAGACCGCTTTCCGCATGCAGGCTGCGGTGCCGGACCTCACCGACCTGTCGGGTGAAACGGCGGCGACGAAGGCGGCTTACGGCTTCGATTCACCCGACAAGCAGCAGGCGGCCTACGCGCGCCAGTGCCTGCTGGCCCGCCGGCTCGCCGAGCGGGGCGTGCGGTTTATTGAACTCTCCTGCCTGGCCTACAACATTGGCGGCGGCAACCGGGCCAATCCCTGGGACCAGCACGGATCGATCAAGCAGGGCCACGCCAAGATGGCCGCCCAGGTCGACCAGCCGATCGCCGCGTTGCTTGCCGATCTCGAGGCTCGCGGCCTGCTCGACGACACGCTCGTCGTCTGGGCCGGGGAGTTTGGCCGCACGCCGTTCGCCCAGGGAACGGCCGGCCGCGACCACAACCCGTACGGTTTCAGCGTCTGGATGGCCGGCGGCGGCATCCGCGGCGGCACGGTGTTTGGCGCTACCGATGAACTTGGCTATCGGGCGGTCGACCGGCCGGTGACCCTCTACGACCTCTGGGCCACCGTGCTGCACTGTCTTGGCCT
>CAZIQV010000260.1:0-2936 GCA_964541275.1 uncultured Chitinophagaceae bacterium
GTGGAAAATCGGGATCTGCAGCATCTTTGCCACATCGGTGGCATAAATGCACGAGCGGGACTCCTGCGGCGAGGTCGTGAACCCGATCTGGTTGTTGACCACGACGTGCAGCGTGCCGCCAACCCGATACGGATCGAGTTCACTGAGGTTGAGCGTCTCCTGGATAATGCCCTCGCCGGCAAAGGCGGCATCGCCGTGAATCAGAATCACCATCCCGTGCTGCCGGGCCCGGTCGGTCGAGCGATCCTGCCGGGCCCGCATCCGGCCGATGGCCACCGGGTTGACGTACTCCAGGTGGCTGGGATTGAAGCAGAGTGTCAGATGAACCTTGCGGCCATTCTCGGCGACGTAATCGGTTGAGTGGCCAAGGTGATATTTCACATCACCGCGACCGACGTGGAGTTCCGGGTCGAGGTCGGCGAACTCCCGGAAGATTCGCTGGGGGCTCTTGCCCATGATATTGGCCAGCACATTGAGCCGGCCACGGTGCGCCATCGCCATCACCACGTCGTTGATGTCCTGCGAGGCGGCCCGCTCGATCGCCATTTCGACCAGCGGGATCAGGCTTTCCGATCCCTCGAGCGAAAAGCTCTTTGACCCGAGGAACCGTTTCTGAATGAACTCCTCGAAGACCGCGGCGGTCGTCATCTGCCGGTAGATCCGCAGCTGCTGCTTGCGATCGAGTTGAATTCTGTTCTCGCAACCCTCCATCCGCACCTGCAGCCACTGCCGCACCAGCAGGTCGTCCATGTGCATGAATTGCACGCCGATCGACCGGCAATACGTATTGTGCAGCCGCCGGATGATCTGCCGCAGTGACATCGACTGCGGTCCCTCGATCGTGTCTGTCGAGAAGACCCGGTCCATGTCCTCTTCGGTCAGGTCGTAAAACTCCGGATCGAGTTCAGGCAGGCCCGGCCGGGGCCGGCCGAGGGGATCGATGTCGGCGGTGAGATGCCCCCGCACCCGATAAGCCCGCACCAACTGGTCGACGCGGTCCTGGAGAAACGCGAACCGTTCATCGCCGCTCCGCCGCACCGCATCGGGCAACGGCGCGGGTTTCTGTTCACCGGCCGGAGCATTGGGCAGCGACACGGCTCCCTCGGCAATCGCAACCGCGTGGCCGGTCGCAATTCCCTCAGGCGTGATCATCGTCTCGTCGCCACGGAGCAGATCGGCCGGCTGCGTCGGCGGTTGCGGGGCGACTGCCGCCGCCTGGTGATCGCCGCCACCGCCGGCCTGGCCGTTTCCGGACGGCTCAGCGGTCGGCAACGGGACGTCGAGGGCATGACCGTTGCCGGCATGGCCATTGGTCCCCGACCCGTCGGCACCGGCGGCGAGCGAGTCGAAGTACCGCCGCCAGTCGGCTGGCAGGCTCGCCGGGTCGCGCTGGTACCGATCGAAGAGTTCCTCAAGAAACGCAAGATTCGCCGTGCCGGCTGAATCAATGCTCGCGGTGGTGGTCACAGCGGGGTTCCGTGGGTCACATGGCCAGCAGCAGCCGGCCGGGGCTTTCGAGATAGCCGATCACTTCCTTCAGAAATCTGGCCGCCAAAGCGCCATCGATGACCCGATGGTCATACGACAGCGACAGAGGCATCATCAGCCGGGGCTCAATGCGGTCATCGTGCACCACCGGCAGCTTCCGGGACCTGCCGATCAACAGGATCGCCACCTCGGGCCAATTGATAATCGGGGTCGAGTAACTACCGCCGATCGCCCCGAGGTTGCTGATCGTGAAGGTGCCGCCGCGGAGATCCTCGACCCCGTACTGGGCATTCTTCGCCTTGTCGGCGGTCTGGGCAATTTCCTGGGCGATCTGCGGAATCGACTGCTGATCGCAGTCCCGCAGCACCGGCACGACAAGCCCGCGAGGCGTATCGACCGCCAGGCCGACGTTGACGTAATCCTTGTAAATCAACTCGCCTTTTTCCATGTCGACCGACGCATTGACGACCGGATGCTGCCGCAGCGACAGGCTGACCGCCTTGACGACGAACGCCAGGGCGGTGAGCTTGACATTGGTCTTGGCATATTCAGCCGCGCTCTCCTTTCGCAGCCGCTCCAGTTCGGTCACATCGGCGTCGTCGAAGTTGGTCAGGTGCGGAATCGTCGAGACGCTGCGAACCATGTTGGCGGCGATCGTCTTGCGCATCCGCGACATTTGCTCGCGGTGGATCGGGCCCCACTCGTCCCGCTCTCCGCCGCCGGCCTGCGGACGCTGCCCGCCCGTTCCGCCACCGCCGCGACGGACGGCCGCCACGACATCTTCCCGAAGAATTCTGCCCGCCGGCCCCGTCCCAGTGACCCGCGACAAATCAACGCCCAGCTCGCGGGCCAGCCGCCGGACAGCAGGACCCGCCGGCTCGACGGCGGCATCGCTGCGGTCAGCCTCGACCCGACCGTTCGGGGCGGCCGCCGGCGGGGGCTCCACCGCCGCCGTCGCGGCCGGTGTCTCCGCCGGAGCAGGCTTGTCGGCGGTCGGCTGGGCTCCCGGCGGAGTCGCGGCCGGGGGAGCAGCCGCTGGCTCCGCGGCGGCAGCCACCGGGACCGCCGCGGCAGCCGGCTGCGCCGCCTTGTCGGCCAGCGACAGCAACGCCTGACCGACTGCCACCGTATCTCCCTTGTTGACGAGCACTTCCTCGACAACGCCTCCCGCCGGGCAGGGAACTTCGATCACCGCCTTATCGGTTTCGACTTCAAGCACCGCCTGTCCCGGCTTCACGGTGTCACCGGGCTTGACCAGCACCGAGACAACGTCGCCTGAGTCGATGTTCTCGCCGAGGTCGGGGAGTGTGAATGCTGTCGCCATGCTCGCTCACAAGAGGGTCAAATCAGCGTCGAACGCAACCGTCGGCGGCAGGGAGTTGGGCCGCGGTACCGGTGAAATCGTCAATCCTTCAAGTTTAGCAGATGTTTCCGCCCAACGGCGTTGG
>CAZIQV010000261.1:0-2930 GCA_964541275.1 uncultured Chitinophagaceae bacterium
GAAAGCTGTAGGGGCTGGTCCGCGGCTTGAAGGCGCCGCCCCGCAGGCCGGCCGCCCCCGCTGCCTTTACCGCCCGGGCCGAGGCGATGATCTGCTCACGGGACTCGACTGAACAGGGGCCGGCAATCACCCCAACCCGACCGCCGCCGATGGTCAGCGGGCCGGCTGTGACAACAGTCTGCTCGGGCTGCACCTCGCGACTGGCAACCTTGTAGGGCGCCAGAATCGGCAACACCCGGGACACGCCGGGCAGGGTCTCCATGCCGCTGAGCGTGGCGTCTTTTTCCGAGCCGACCACGGCGACGACTGTTCGCTCGGTGCCCTCGATCACGTGGGGCTTCAGGCCCAATTCGTCAACCCGCTCGCTGACCCGTCCGACCTGCTCGGGGCTCGCCCCCGCCTTCATCACAATGATCATGCCCTGCTCCACGGTTCTCCCTAGCGTCAATGGGAGCGTCGGGCAAGAACCGATCGGTGTCAACCGGTCCGGCTACTGCGGGGGCGGGACCGCTGTGTCGGGGCTGGAAAAAACCTCTGGGAGGGCTTCTTTCCGCTTGGCCGCCGCCGCGCGGGTCGTGATGACGATCCGCTCTTCGCCGGCCTGCTGCCGGACGACGTAGACCAGTTTGCCGGTCCCGCCATCGCTCTTCGCCAGAATCGTCAGGAGGACCGCGCCGGCCGGCACATCCCGTTGTTCCAGCCCGAACGACTGGTTCTTGGTGATGCCCTCGAGTTCGAGATCGCCGCCGGCGATGTCTATCGGGATCCCCGATTCTTCGCCGAGGAGTTGGACGGCGGTCTCGAGCGTGTCGCGGGCGAAGGCGATATCGACCGGCTGCTGCAGTCGCTCCGTCAGCGTCAAAGGGCGAACCGACTGGGCGACAGCGGTCGGTCTGCCGCCGGCGGGGGCGGCCGCGAGTTGCTCTAGCAGGACCGTCGCCGCGACGGCGATGTTGTGACCGGCAAACTCCGGCAGATATGCGTTGGCGACAACGAGATCCCGCCGCTCAATGGCGACTCGCAGCTGCCGCTCCACGAGCCGCAGAAGCTGCGGCAGCCGCAGCACCAGCCGTTTGCCCCAGGAGACCAGCTGCCGTGTGCTAATGACCTCTTCGGTAACGTCGGCCATCGTGGTCAGACCTCGGGCCAGACGCTGCTTGAGCCCCTTTGCGGAGCCGACCGCCGGGCTGACGGCGTCGATCTCGATGTAGGTCCGGTCATCGAGGTGCAACGACACCGCCGCAGCGGGACACTCCGCCCCGAGCAGCCGTTCGATCGGATCGAGCAGGGGCAGCAAGGCTGCCGGGAGCATGCTGCGGGCGTCGTGAACGAGATAGTGGGGACCGCCGAGCAGTGTCAGCTGCCGCTGGTCATCGAGCACCGTCAACAGCGGCCGCAGGCTGCGGGGCAATCCGCCGGCCGCACCCGCCCGCCGGAGTGGCTCGGCGAGCGACGGCGAGGCGATGAGGATCTCACGATCGGCGGCGGCCGCGGGCCGCCACCGGAGCCAGCTGCCGAGCTGCTCGACCTCAGGTTCACTGGGGGCACCGACCGGCTTGTCGGGGGCACCCACCGGCTCGAGAAACCGCGCCCAAATGCCAGCGAGCGGTCGCCCCTCGGCGTCGGCCTGCCAGCCGATCTGCAGTTGCTCAACCGCCGCCAGCGGCTGCCCCAAGAGCGCTTCGAGCTTCGCCACCACCGCCGCCACATCGCCGGTTTTCAGAAGCAGCCGGCCATCGTTGCCGGCGAGCAGTTCGGCCGGCCGGGCCAACAGGATCAATTGCGACCCGGCTGGCAGGTAGCGAAACGCCGGTGGCTCACCGGCCGTCGGCGGCAGCCACGGGAGCGTGTCGTCCTGCTCGACCACGAACCGGCCGACAGTCTCGACCGGGGCCGCCTCATCCGTTGCCGGGGTCGCGGACGTGCCGCCTGCCGCCGCAGCAGCCCCGCGGCCGCCCGCGGTCGCCTGCGGTGGTCCTGATGGCACCTGCTTGCCGCCGCTGAACAACGCCGCTCCACCGGCAGCCAGCAGGCCGACCGCGATGACGCCGGCGCCGATCGCCGCCGGCCACCGCCACGGGAACGGCTTTGCCGCGGTCTCCGCTGCCGTTGGCTGCCCGGCCGGTTTCCTCGCCGCCACCAGCAGATTCTCAGCACGCGGTTGCTGCGGCGGCAACGCCTCGCTGAGCGACGGCTGGCCAAGACAGGCCGCAATCGCATCGGCCGCCTCGGCGGCGTCGGCATACCGCCGGTCCGGATCGACCGCGGTCAGGTAGGCCAACAACTGGGCGACCTCGGCGGGACACTGCGGGATGACCGGCAGCGGTGTGCCCGCGGCAAAGGCTTGCCGGAGAAACGCTGCCGTGGCCGGGGCATCACCCTGCCAGACCGCCAAGCGGCCGACCAACAGGGCATGCAGCAGGCAGCCGAGGGAGTAGACGTCACCGGCAGGCGTGATCGGATCGCCGGTCGTCAGCCGCTCCGGAGGCATAAAGCAGACGGCTTCGCCGAGCCGCCCGATCGCCCGCGATTGCCGCAGCCGATCGGCAGACAGCTGGCCGAGGGGATCACCCGCCAGCGGATGCTGCAGGAGTTTCCAGGGAACCGGAGAGGTGTCGGCCGCGGCTGCCCGCACGACATTGGCCGACGTGATCAGCCCGTGGACGCCGCCAAGCCGGTGGATTTCGGCAACCCCGCGGCACAGCGGCAGGATCGCCGCCACCGCCGTGGCAGCCGGCCAGCCACCCCGCTGCGTCAAGTCTTCGGCCAGGCTTGGACCTGGCAGATCCTCCGCGACGATGAACCTGCCGCTATCAGCCTCCTCAAGCGCCCAGGTGCGGGACAGGGCCGGGTCGGTCGTCTGGGCCGCCCGCTCAGTCCGGTTGACGACCTCCGTCCAAACATCAACCCGCTCGCAGGCCTTCCGGTCG
>CAZIQV010000262.1:0-2925 GCA_964541275.1 uncultured Chitinophagaceae bacterium
CCAATCCATAGGTGTCGAACCTCAGGCTGCATCCATCGCAGCCTGCTAGGCGTTCAGGACACTGAATCTGGCCGACCACGCCCGCCGCCGTGAATCGGTTACCCCCAATCTCCCTCACGCTCTTTCGTCGGACTGGCCGAGAAAAGGTCAGCCGCGACACCGGAAGCCGCAGGGTTTGTCGAACCGACACGACCGAAACGCCGCGGCGACAAGCTGGGCAAGCTTTACGGCGCGAAGGTGCCTTCGAGCAGGGCGGCGACAAAGGCGTCGGGGTCAAAGGCCTCGAGATCGTCGGCCGATTCCCCCAGACCGACAAACTTCACCGGCAGGCCGAACCGCTCGACAACCGGCACGATCACACCTCCCCGGGCCGAGCCGTCGAGCTTGGCCAGCACGATGCCGGTGCAGCCGGCTGCCTCTTTGAACCCCTCCGCCTGTGACAGGGCGTTCTGGCCGGCGGTAGCGTCGATCACCAGCAACACCTCGTGGGGAGCAGCGGGAATCTGCTTGCCGATCACCCGGCGAATCTTGCCCAGTTCCTGCATCAGATTCGACTGCGTCTGGAGTCTGCCGGCCGTGTCGATGATGCAGACATCGACCTGCTGCTCGAGGGCTCGGGCAACCGCCCGGTGGGCGATACTGGCCGGGTCGGCAGCCTGCTCGCCGCGGACAATCTCGGCCCCGAGGCGGCCGGCCCACATCGCCAACTGCTCGACCGCCGCCGCCCGGAAGGTGTCGCCGGCACCGAGCAGCACCCGTTTCCCCTCCCGGGTGAATCGCTGGGCCAGCTTGGCAATCGAGGTGGTCTTGCCCGAGCCGTTGACGCCCGTCACCAGGATGACGGTCGGTCCTTCACTCGCTTTCGCCAGCCCGTCGGCCGTGCCCGCCAGTCGGGCAAGCAACGTCTGGCGGATCGAGTCGACGACCACCTGCGGATCGACCACCCGGGCCCGCAGCCGTTCGCCGACGTCCTCGACGATCGCCTCGGCTGCCGAGGGGCCCATGTCGGTGCGGATTAGCGCCCGGCGAAGCTCTTTCAGAAAGTCGGCGTCGACATGCCGCCCCTCCTGCTTGAACAGGTCGCGGACATCGGTGTTGAGGACCTGCGTCGTCTTGGCCAGCCCCGACCGGAGTCGGTCGAGAAAGCCCGGCTTGGCCGCGGGTGGAGCATCCTCAGCGGGTGGTTCAGCGGCGGTGTCTGTGCGACCAAAACGAAACAGGGCCATGAACCCACCTCCTTTAAGAGGAGCCAGCAGATCAGGAAACCGGCGGTCAGCCGGCGGGATCGACCACCGCAGTCGACGCAAAGGCCAGCCGCAGTTCACCGCGGTCAGCGAGGCACCGGCCCAGAATTCCTCCGACGAAGCTCGGCGACCCGGCGCCGCCGTACCGGCGGGCGAGTTCAATGGCCTCGTCAACAATCACAGGACCGGGCGTCTCCGAGACAGCCAGTTCATAGACCGCCAACCGCAACACCGCCCGGTCAGTCGCCGCCATCCGCGAGATCCGCCAGTGGTCTGAGCGGGCGTCGAGGAGTTCGTCGATCTGCCTGCAGTGTTCGCGAACCCCCTCCACCAGGCTTTCGGCGAAGACGACCAGCGGCGGGAGTCGCAGCCGAGCCTGGAGGAATGGCCGGTGATCCGCCGCGGCTGCGGCCGGATTGAGATCGGTCTGGTAAAGAATCTGGAGGGCGACCTCACAGCCGCGACGACGGGTCGACATGCAAACGGGGCGATCGGGGCCTGCGAAAGGGGAAAGCGTGATCCGGAGTAATGGTAGCAGGCTTCCAGTGGCGGCAGGGTCAGCGGCCGGAAGCGGGCTGAGAGGGTGGGGGGCCGGGGGTCTGCTCGATACTCGCCAGCAGCCGGATCATGGCAATTGCAGCTGTCGCCGCCTCGTCGCCCTTGTTGCCGACCGCGCCGCCGGCGCGGGCCTCCGCCTGGGCAGCCGTCTCGCAGGTGAGGACACCGAACGCGACTGGAATGCCCCGCTGGCGGCTGACCGCCTCAATGCCGGCGGCCACCGCCGTGTTGATGTGCCGGTCGTGACTGGTTTCTCCGCGGATGACCACGCCGAGGCAGACGACCGCGGCGAACCGATCGCTGGCAGCGAGCCGGTCGGCGGCCAGCGGCAATTCAAACGCACCCGGCACCCAGGCAATCTCAATGCGGCCAGCCGCGATGCCGGCCGCGACGAGCCTGGCGACGGCGGCCTCTAGCAGCCGGCCCGTCAAGGCGTCGTTGTACCGCGAGACGGCAATAGCAACCCGCGTCTGAGCCGGCAGATCGGTCTCGGCAGACGGATGGATCAAACAGCCGGCGATGGTGCCGCTGTCGGGGGCGGGCTCGGACTCCAGACGCATCGCTTTCCTCAGGACTTCAGGCTCTGGAGAAATTCCCGGTTTGATCCCGTCTTCGCCAGCCGGTTGATCAACAGTTCCATCGCCTCGGGCGGGTTCATGTCGCTGAGAACCCGGCGAAGCACGTTGGTGCGGCGGTATTCGTCGGGCTCGAGCAGCATCTCCTCGCGGCGGGTCCCGGACCGGTTGATGTCGATTGCCGGGTAGACCCGCTTGTCGACCAGCCGGCGGTCGAGCACGATCTCGAGATTGCCGGTGCCCTTGAACTCTTCGAAAATCACGTCGTCCATCTTGCTGCCGGTGTCGACCAGCGCCGTCGCGATGATCGTCAGCGAGCCCCCCTCCTCCACCTTGCGGGCACTCCCGAAAAACCGCTTCGGCCGCTGGAGGGCTCCCGAGTCGACGCCGCCGGAGAGAATTTTCCCTGAGTTGGGCACTTCCGAGTTCCAGGCCCGGGCCAGCCGCGTGATCGAGTCGAGAAAAATCACCACATCCTTCCCGTATTCCACCAGCCGCTTGGCCTTTTCGATGACCATTTCGGCCACCTGGATGTGCCGGCTGGCATT
>CAZIQV010000263.1:0-2920 GCA_964541275.1 uncultured Chitinophagaceae bacterium
ACCAGCGGGCGGAGGCCCGCGAAGGAAAAGCCGACAGGACGTCGGCGTTTTCCGTCAAGCAGCCGTCGCCAATGAGCACCAGCGGGCGGAGGCCCGCGAAGGAAAAGCCGACACGACGTCGGCGTTTTCCGTCAAGCAAGCCAAGCCCAACCGGCGGAAAGTCACGAACCTTGGCTTCGCGGCATTCCGCCCCAGGACAGTCGGGCACGATGTCCGAGCTTTTCGTGAAACGAACCAGCCAGCCGCTCAAGCACTGCATCACTCAGCAGGCTGCGAACCTCGGTGACCGCCGCTGCAAAAGCCTCGCCCCGAGCCTGTCGCGACAGCGGCCGGCTTTCGGCGTTGCCGATCCCGTCAAAGCCGAAGGCGGCCCAGCCGCGATCAGCAACCTGGCCCCCGCTGGTCAGCCGGTGGACAGCACCGCTGACATGCTCGGCAACGATGATTGTCTCATCGCCGATCGTCTCGGCAGCCCGCGCGACCCAGGCTTGATGGACCGGCAGTCCAGCGACCGCTTGCTCCACGAGTGTTTCGATCGCCGGGAACGCCTGCGGCCCGGCGACGGGAAGATCCTTCATCGGCTCAGCGGCCGCCTCATCGAGCCGCACCGAGCCGAGAGTCGTCGCCGGATCGGCAAAGTCGTGGACCGAAACCTCTGACGCCGAGACTCCCACCAGCTGGCCGGCAATCTTCACCGCCCGATCGACGCTGGTGTCATGGTCGATGGTGCCGAGGCTGTCGATGCCGCCGACGATGTCAAAGGCGAGGACCTCAAGCTGCTGCGTCGGTGGCGTCCAGGCCGGCGGCAGCCAAATATCCGCTGCGACCGTCAGCGACGCGATGCTGATCTCTCCCTGGGGTACTGCCGGACTTGGAAGTGCGACCCCGTCGTCCGCGAGGATCGGTAGGTCGAAGGGACTCCGCCAGTCAAATTGTCCGTCCGTCGTCACCGGGATGGTGATCACCCCTTCGTCCGGGAAATAGCCAAACGCCAGGTGATCCCCGTCGCCCCGTCGCCAGCGGCTGCCGGTGATTGCCGTACTGGTGCTGCGGCCGCCGGCAAGCGTATGCCGATGCAGCAGCGCTGGACTGGCGGGGTTGGTGACGTCAAAGATCGAAACCTGCAGGCCTTGAAAGAAACCAGTCGCGTCGTCAGCGTCACGGCCGATCGTCAACAGGTGGTTTTCATCGAGCGGCTGAATGTGGTCGGAGAAGCCGGACACTTTGAGCTCCCCGAGCAGGGTCGGCGCCGTCGGCGTCGAAAGATCGACGACGAACAGGGGATCGACCCGCCGAAACGTGACGAAATAAGCGCGATCACCCACGAACCGCACCGAATAAAGGTCTTCCTGCGGGGCGAGGCCGGCAATGCTGCCGACCACGACCAGGCTGTCCCCTTGCTGTTCAAGCACCCGCACGCCGCTGCCCTCACCCCACATCTCGACAACCACCCGCAGGAAGCCGTCTTGCTCGTCGGCGGCGAACTGGTTGAGGACGCGGCCGCCAAAAGTGCCCTGGGCACCGAGCGACACCGTCGGCCCGCCCGCTTGCTCGACGCCGAAGCCGACCTTTGTCACGGTTGTGACGGGCCGCAGCTGCTGCCGCCACAGCGGGACGATTGAGTCGGCGGACGCTCCGGTCTGATGGCCGTCAATCACATAGAGATCATCCGCCGTCGCGAAGACCTCAACTGTTCCGCTGGTCAACAGGCCCACGCTTGCTGCCGGCTGCGGCTGCTCGCCGGTCACATCGACGGCGGTGATGGTTGTCAGCCGTCGCACCATACCCGGCTCAGGCACAGCGATGGCCGTCGGCTCAACCAGGGCCGCAACAGCGAACGGATTGCCGTCGGCGTCAACCTGATAGACCTGCGGCGTCATCGCCTCGACCAACGGCCGCCGAATCCGCTCAGCGTAGGCCTCGGCCGTTTCATAGCGGCCACTCGGTGTCGGGAGTTCCGGCCACCAGAGCAGACCTGAGAAGCGTTCACCCAGCACAGCCGGCCGGCGAGCCGTGGCGGGTTCCGGCGACGCCACGGTCGGCTGCGGCTCGGCTTCGCCCGGAATCACGTCCGGCAGGGGAAACGAGAGCCGATGATTCAGCACCAGCCGCAACTCGCCGTCAACCATCCGGGATGACACCAACTCGCCGTCCAACGTCGTTCGGGTCACCACCGACACAGAGCTTGGGTCGGTGACGTCAAGTACGGTTACCGTTGTCTGGGCCCGGTGGACCGCCGGGGGATGGATTCCAGGCAGCGTCAGCGGCGGGTTTTCGGCGATCGTGAAGGCGTGGGCCCGCGAGACGATCGTCAGCCGGTTGTCAGACAGGTACATGCCGGTGATCCGGCCCTGCCCCTCGAGGCTGATCTGGCTGACCAGTTCGGGGGCCGCTGCAGCAAAGCCGCGGACAACCGAAAGCCGTCCCGCGGTCAACGCATAGAGTGTGTCGCCAGACACCTCAACCAGATCGGCCTCATCGACGCCGACAATCTGGGTGTTGGTGGTCGATGACCCGAGGCTCTCTCCCGCCCCGTCGCTCACATTGGTGATCGCGACATCGGGTCCGTCAGCCCCCGGGACGATCGACGGGCGATCATCGCGGAGGACTGGGTCGCCGCCGAACTGAAGATCGATTTCCCCGTGCCACCAGGGGGAGGCAGGCTTTCCGAACAGATGCCGCCACCGCGTGACCGCCTGTCCGACCAGCCAGTCGGCATAGGCGTCCGCTGACTCGAAGGTGCCAAGTCCAGCCCCGACCTCAGCGACGGCAGCCGGTGGCTCGGGCAGGCCGGCGGCGTCTTGCTCGCCGGACACCGGGTCGTTGCCGGTGAGCATCGTTCGCCGCTCGAGCGTCTCCGGACACCGGCAGCCATGCCGCTGTCTGGAAAGCCGACGCCGAAACACCCGCCGCCGGCGGG
>CAZIQV010000264.1:0-2885 GCA_964541275.1 uncultured Chitinophagaceae bacterium
GCGGCCAAAAACCAGGCGTTCGCAGCAGGCTGCTGGCTGCAGTTGCAAATGGCCTCGCGGCGGCCATGGTGAACCCGGAACGACCGTTTGGGCTGTGGGCTCAGCCTACACCAGCCCGGTCCCGGTCGGAACCGCTCCGCTTGCTCCGCGACTCCGGTGTGTCAAGCGGCCAGAACGTCGTGACCAGACAGCAGGTCGCAGCTCTGCTGCATCGCAGGTCGTGCCCGGCCCGCCGACACCGACCGCTGCCCGCAGCGACGCCCTCACTCCGGCACCGGCGTCGGGCTTCCCGGCGCCCACGGAATCAGCGGTCGGGGCTCTGCCACCCGCCCCAGGGGACGGCAGCCCGGGCCGACTCCCGACCGGCCGAGATCGCCGTCGACGGCGGCAGCCAATCGCTGCAGGTCCGCAACAATCTCGGGTTCCTCGGAAGCCCGATCGGTCGTTTCACCGATGTCAGCATTGAGGTCGTAAAGCGTCCGCTCCTTGAGATGAAGTTTCCAGCAGCCCTTGCGGATCGCCTTCAGGTCGAGTCCGCGGAAATAGAGGAACGTGTCGTGCGGACCAGCAACCGTATTATCAGGATCTCTAAGCACGCCGCTGAGATCCCGGCCATCAATCAGGCGATCCTTTGGCAGCTGCCCGCCCGCGAGTGCCGCAACAGTCGGCAGGATGTCGTGCATGCCGCAGATCGCGTCGCTCACCGAGCCGGCAGGAATCGTCCGAGGCCACCAGGCGATCGTGCAGGCCCGCACCCCTCCCTCCCAGGTCGAGCCCTTGTGGCCGCGGAGCGGGGCATTGCTGCCCCGGGGCGTGCCGCCATTGTCGCTGGTGAAGATGACGAGCGTCCGCTCGCTCAGACCGGCCGACCGGATCGCATCGAGCACCTGCCCGACGCTCCAGTCGACTTCCTCGACCCAGTCGCTGTAGTGGCCATGAGGCGAACGACCAGCGAAGGCCTTGCCGGGATAAATCGGGAAGTGGACGGCGGAATGGGGCAGGTAGAGAAAAAACGGCCGCTCCCGGTTCGCTTCGAGAAAGGCGACCGCCCGTTCGGTGTAGCCCGCGACCGTCGCCTGCTGCTGGGTCGGCCCGACGCGGAAGGCGACCCGGCTGTTCTCCAGCATGGGCAGGGGCGGCTGGCCGTACCCCCTGACGCCGGTTTCACCGAGGACCGATCGCAGACTGCCATCGGGCCGCCGTTTCGGCTCAGGAATCGGGTCGCCGAGGTTGCTGCGGGCCCCGTCAGCCACGGGCCCCATGTCATTGGAGTAGGGAATGCCGTAATACGAATCGAATCCCTGGTTCGTCGGCAGAAACGGCGGCTGATCGCCCAGGTGCCACTTGCCGATACAGGCCGTGGCGTAGCCAGCGTCATGAAGCAGGTCGGCAATGGTGATCTCCTCGGCGGCAAGGCCGACTGTCGACACCGGAAAGAGCACATGCGGGATGGGTAGCGACCGTTTGGGATAGCAGCCGGTCATCAGGGCGGCCCGGGAGGGCGAGCAGACGGGGGCGGCGTAGAAGGACGTGAGCCGCTTTCCCTCCCTCGCCATCCGATCGAGATGCGGAGTCCGGTTCTTGGTCGCGCCGAAGGGCCCGATGTCGGCATAGCCGAGGTCATCAATATTGATGATGACGATGTTTGGTTTTTCGATCGCCGCGGCCTTGCCGGGGCCGAGGATCGCAAGCATGAGGATGACCGCACCACTGAACCGCATCGAACAATCTCCCACTGGGCCATGATTCACCGCCGGATTCTACCACTCGACGATCCGCAGGTCCTCGGACTCACGCGCGTCGCCGAACGCAGCTGATCAAACGTCTTCCGGCCGGCTCGACGGCGGTTCACTCTGCTCCAGTTGGCGTCGCGACGACAAAAATCTGATTGACCACCCGACGGCTTGCGGCAGCGGTTTCATCCTGTGGCACCGGCCGCAGGAAGGCGATCCAGCGGCCATCAGGGGAATGAACGCAGGCCTCGGGGCGGGGAGCGGTCGCCGCCGGCAATCGGGCGGTCAGCCGCTCGCAACGGCCCCGCGCGACCTCCACCCGAAAGACACTGCCATCGGCAACGTAGGCGACCCAGCGGCCGCACGGACTCCAGCTGAAGGCACTGGCGATCGGGAAAGGACTCCGGGTGATCTGCCGGAGTGTGGCGTTGCCATCCTCGGCCGGCCGGGCGGTTGGACTGACCGTGAAGAGCTGCACGACGCCGGCGTCGTCCCGGGCCAGAAAAGCGATTTGGCTGCCATCGGGGCTGGAACGCAGCCAGTGCCGGGGCCCGGCAATTCCCGGGAACCGCCGGCCCGTCGTGTCGGTCAGTCGCCGCTGCGACACGCCCCGCGGCGGCACCGGCCGGGTCGTCGCAGTGCCGGCCAACAGTCCATCGCCGGAATGCCGCAGTTCGTCGAGACGCTCGGGCAGGTCGACGAGAAAGACCTCGCTGATCACCTGGCCAGACGCAGTGATCACCTCACCCTGAAAGGCGAGGGCATACCGCTGCTGGCTGCCGTCGGCATGCCGGTAACCGTCCGTCCCCACCCAGGCCTCTTCGCAGGCCCTGCCGATCTGATCACTGCCCGGAACCGGCTGGTCGCGCAGCCTCGTCACCAGCACCGAAAAGCCGCTGCCGTCATGGTTGCGAGGATGGACCGGCGGCACCGTCACCGGCTCGCCGCAGATCGTCACCCCGATGCCCCGGCGGTTGCGTTCTCCCGCGAACTGCGGGTCAGCAGCCGCGGCTGCTGCCAGCACCGCGTCTTCGTAGGTGAAGCTTACCAGCCTGCCGTCGGGGCTGAACATGTGAACGTGGCTGCCTCCCCGCAAGGCCCCGGGCGTGAACGGCGGCAGGAGATCGCGGGCATCGAGGGTTTCGGCCCGGC
>CAZIQV010000265.1:0-2882 GCA_964541275.1 uncultured Chitinophagaceae bacterium
GTGTTTTCCTGCAAGAACATCACCGATAACGAGTTCAACGTTGTCGCAGTCGATCAGCCGGTCGCGGGCCAGGGTAGCGAGGCGGGGGTCGATCTCGACAGTCACGACGCGAAGGGCGGCCCGCGACAGCCGTTCGGTCAACGCTGCCGTGCCGGTCCCCACCTCCAGCACGACATCGCCGGCTCTGATGTCGGCCGCACGCTCCAACAGGTCCAGCAGGTTGAGGTCGACGAGAAAATTCTGCCCCCGACGGGCGTCGATCACGAAGCCAACGTCGCTGAAGAGTTTTTTGAGATAGGCGGTGGTCTGCCGGACCCCCCGGGCCGCCTGCCCGTCGGTAGGCCGGTCTTGCGGGCGGTCGGGATCGGGGGTGCGGCGGGTCGGCTTCGGCCCGGTCGCCACCGGCCGGTTCGCTCCCGGGCGTCGTGATGACGGCCGCTTCATGCCCGGAACTCCAGCCAGCGGCCGACATACTTGGCAACCAGATCGGTTTCGAGATTGACCGCGTCGCCGACAGCCAGCCCTCCGAGCGTTGTGACCGCGAGGGTATGGGGAATCAGGGCGACGCCAAAGCCACTCTTGTCGACGCCGACAACCGTGAGGCTGACGCCGTCGATCGCAATCGATCCCTTGCTGACAATCTGAGCAAGCAGGCCGGCGTCCGCCGTAAATCGACAGCTGGCCCAGTCCTGTTCGTCGACCCGGCTGGCGAGTTGGCCGACCCCGTCGACATGCCCGGTGACGAGATGGCCGCCGAGCCGGTCGGAGAGTCGCAGCGAACGCTCAAGGTTGACGCGGTCGCCCGCACTGCTGCTGCCGAGGGTGGTTCGGGCAAGGGTTTCGGGGCCGAGCTGAAACTCGAGGTGCGTGCCGTCGATGCCGACGACCGACAGGCAGCAGCCGTTGGTGCAAATGCTGTCGCCGATGGCGACGTCTGCGGCCAAGGGACCGGCGTCGATCAGCAGTCTCAGCCCCGGGGGCTCGGGGGTGGCGGCGACGATCGTGCCGAGGTGTTCAATGAGGCCGGTAAACATGGTCGGTCTTCAGGCGGGTCGGTTGGTACGGCGGCGTCTGCGGGGATCCACCCCAAGGCATCCAAGGCCGCCGCGCCAACCTGGTGAACAAGACCCTGCTAAACAGGGCTGGGGAAACAAGGGCTGGGGAAGCAAGGCGGCTGGCCCGCGGCACGGGCAGCAGCCTCGCCCTCTGGAAAACGCACCAACGATCGCAATTTCCGCAGCGAAACCGTTTAGGCTATCCCAGCAGGCAGCCGCAAGCCACACCCTTGCGTGGTGGCCGGACGTCCGCACAATTGCGGTGCCGAGAGGCCCGCAGCCCCCGTTCGTTCCCAGGAGCCCGCCACCATGTCCACGATTGTTGACGTTCACGCCCGCCAGATTCTCGACAGCCGGGGGAATCCTACGATCGAAGTTGACGTGAGCCTCGCCGATGGCACCTTCGGCCGGGCTGCGGTCCCGTCCGGCGCCAGCACCGGCGCGCATGAGGCCTGGGAGAAGCGCGACGGCGACGAGGCGACGTATCTCGGCAAAGGAGTGCTGGAGGCGGTGGCCAATGTCAACAACCGAATCGCCGAGGAGTTAGAGGGCTGCGATGCCCTTGACCAGACAGAAGTCGACATGCGGATGCTGGCACTCGACGGCACGCCGAACAAAAAAAACCTCGGGGCCAATGCGATCCTCGGCGTCTCTCTGGCGACGGCCCATGCGGCCGCCGAGCACTGCGGCGTGCCGCTGTACCGGTATCTCGGCGGCACGACCGCCCGGCTGCTGCCGGCGCCGATGATGAACATCATCAATGGTGGCGCCCATGCCGACAATCCTCTCGATGTCCAAGAGTTCATGGTGATGCCGCTCGGTTTCGACACCTTCGAGGCCGCCCTGCGGGCCGGGGTCGAAACCTTTCATGCCCTCAAGAAGGTCCTCAAGGACAAAGGCCTGGTGACCGCCGTCGGTGACGAGGGCGGCTTTGCCCCGCAGATCGGCTCCTGCGGCGAGGCCCTCGAGGTGATTCTCGCAGCGATTGGCAACGCCGGGTATGCAGCCGGCGAGCAGATTGCCATCGCGCTCGATGTGGCGGCGACCGAACTCTATGACGCCAAGGCGGGCCAGTACACGATCGAAGGCCGGCAGCTCGACTCGGCCGGGATGGTCGATTTCCTCGCCGATCTTGCCGGCAAGTACCCGATTATGTCGATCGAGGACGGCTGTTCCGAGGATGACTGGGACGGCTGGAAGCTGATCAGCGACAAGATCGGCGACAAGGTGCAGCTTGTCGGCGATGATCTGTTCGTGACCAACTCTGAGCGGCTGGGCCGCGGGATTGCCGGGGGCATCGCCAACAGCATCCTGGTAAAAGTCAACCAGATTGGCACGCTCACCGAGACGACCGCCGCGGTGGCGCTTGCCCATCGTTCTGGCTACACCTCGATCGCCAGCCACCGCAGTGGTGAGACCGAGGATGCCACGATTGCCGATCTTGCCGTTGGCCTTTCGACCGGCCAGATCAAGACCGGCTCTGCCTCCCGCAGCGACTGGGTCGCGAAATACAACCAGTTGCTGCGGATCCAAGAGTCGCTCGGGGACGGGGCGGTTTACGCCGGCCGCGACGTCCGGGCCCGTTGGCCTGGTGTTTGCTAGTTTCACGGAAAGCTCGGGCGGCTTGCTTCACGGAAAGCTCGGGCGTCGTGCCCGACTTTCCTTGGGGCGGAAGCGGGCGAAGCCAAGGTTCGCCAGCTTCCGCTGGTGCTCATTGGCGACATCCTGTCGCCGGGTGGCAGTTTGTGGCCCGCTCTGGCTGGCTGGCTTGCTTCACGGAAAGCTCGGGCGTCGTGCCCGACTTTCCTTGGGCGGAAGCGGGCGAAG
>CAZIQV010000266.1:0-1690 GCA_964541275.1 uncultured Chitinophagaceae bacterium
AATATACTGCGGAGGCGACTTGTCCGATTCAGCACTGCAAAGGCACACCTCATGGGCTTCTCGATTCAACAGTTTTCTTCCCAACTGCAGCAGACCCGGGCCCTGATCGGCGGGAATTGGTGCGAGGCCGCATCTGGCCGGCGATTCAATGTCGTCGACCCGGCCACCGGCGTGGCGATTGGCAGCGTGCCGGAGATGGCGGCGGTCGACACCGAACATGCGATCGAGGCAGCGGCCACCGCCCTGCCCGGCTGGCGGCGGCAAACGGCCAAGGAACGCGGTGCGGCGCTCCGCCGCTGGTTTGCGGCGGTGACTGCCGCTGCCGACGAACTGGCGGCGATCGTCACGGCCGAGTCGGGCAAGCCGCTGGCCGAAGCCCGGGGGGAGGTTGCCTATGCCGCCGCCTTTGTCGAGTGGGCGGCCGAGGAGGCCCGCCGGACCTACGGTGAGGTGATTCCCCCGCCTCAGGCCGACAAGCGGCTGCTGGTGATTCGCCAGCCGATCGGGGTGGCGGCGGCGATCACCCCTTGGAACTTCCCTGCGGCGATGATTCTGCGAAAGGCGGCGGCAGCCCTCGCCGCCGGCTGCACGCTGGTCATCAAGCCCGCCCCGCAGACACCGCTGACGGCACTCGCCCTGGGTACGCTCGCCGAGCAGGCCGGGCTCCCGGCCGGGGTGCTCAACGTCGTCACCGGCAGTATCGACTCGTCGCGGGAGATCGGCACAGCGATCTGCGAGAGCCCGACAGTACGGGCCCTTTCCTTCACCGGGTCGACCGCCGCCGGGATCACGCTGGCGCGGCAGGCGGCCGGCACAGTCAAAAAGGTGTCGCTCGAACTCGGCGGCAACGCTTCGTTTATCGTCTTCGACGACGCCGATCTCGACGCTGCCGTGGCTGGGGCGATCGCCGCGAAGTTTCGCAACACCGGCCAGACCTGCATCTGTGCCAATCGCCTGTTTGTCCAGGCGGGCATTCACGATGCCTTTCTGGAAAAGTTTGCCGCCGCGGCAGGAAGGCTGCAGGTCGGGCCGGGTGTTGATGCGGGGGTGGCGGTCGGTCCCCTGATCGACACCCGCGCCGTCGAAAAGGTGACCGGACTGGTGGCAGATGCCACGGCTGCGGGTGGCCGGACGCTGCTCGGCGGCGGCATGCACGCCCGCGGCGGGACCTTCTTTGAACCGACCGTGATCAGCGGTGCGACGCCGAAAATGCGGCTGGCCCGCGAAGAAATCTTTGGGCCGGTGGCGGCGGTGTTTCGGTTTGAAACCGAAGCCGAGGTGCTGGAACTGGCCAATGCCACCGAATTTGGCCTGGCATCATACTTCTACAGCCGCGACGTCGGCCGTTGCTTTCGAGTGGCGGAGGCACTGGAGTGCGGCATGGTCGGCATCAACACCGGCATCATCTCGACCGAGGTCGCCCCCTTCGGCGGCGTGAAGGCCTCTGGTCTCGGCCGCGAAGGCGGCCGGTACGGCCTCGATGAGTACCAGGAACTCAAATACCTCTGTTTTGGCGAGATCTCATAGCCGCGGTTGCCCGACGAACGGTTGCACCACGCAGGCACGAATTCCGCGACGCTGGCGGCGAACTTTTTGCGGTCTGTGGAAAAAGCCTTCCATGGTTTTTTTCCACGAGAGCGAACCCCAAAAAGCCGAGGTTATTCGGGGTTCGCTGCCGCCGCATCCAGCG
>CAZIQV010000266.1:1790-2868 GCA_964541275.1 uncultured Chitinophagaceae bacterium
TTTTTCTTGGCTACTTTTTTCTTGGCTACTTTTTTGGCCGAACGCTTGGTCGCCTTCGGGACTGTCTTCTTGGCGGCGACTTTTTTCTTGCCAGTTTTTTTCTTTTGCTTGACGGCCTTTTTTGCGGCAGCCTTCTTCAACGCCGTTTTCGCAGCGGACCGCTTCGCGGCTTTCTTGGTTGCCCTTTTTCGAGCCGCTTTTCGCACCGGCTGCTTCCGGGGACGACGATCGGCTTCAACCTCATCGAGGAACTCGTTGGCCTCGGCCAGCAGGTCGGCCGCGGAGAGCGGCTCGACTTCGTCGATGATGAACAGCGCCAACTCACCCCGGTGCTGGGCGTCGGTCAGCGAGTTGTACTCCTCAAGCGTGAGGTCGTCGTGGTCATCGTCCTCGCTGGTGAGAAACTCAAAGCCGACCCTGGCCTTCCGGTCCCAGCCATCGATGTGAAACTCGACGCCGTACTCGCGGAACATCACGTTGCGTTCGATCGCGTAGCCGCGGCGGCGGAACAGACGGGCAAGCAGGGTGCAGCCCTCGAATTCACTGAGCGTGTCAGCCATCAATCACCTCAAGTCGCTACGGGAAGGCGGCGGGATTCGAACCGACATGACAGATTCCCGCAGCCGCCCGGAAGCATACCCGCAACGCGGCAAAGCCGCGATGGGCCTCGAAGACTGTCGCTGGAGTCTGCCGCCGCTTGGAAGCGGCCACCGACATCCCGGGTGGACCATCGTTCGCCCCCATGCGGGGGCAAGGGCCGTGGATCGCTTTGTTCCCCCACAGCTGGTGAGCCTCGTGAGCCGATCAAGCTGGCCGGTACCCTGTCGGTGGCCGGACAGCAGTTCACGCCCGGTGGAACCGCCGCCGCTGTCAAGACCCGGCGTCTGGGGCGGGGGCGCAGAGGTGCTCGTCGGTCGGGTCGAAGGCGGGCACCGAGATGTTCACGATCCGGAGCGAGCCGACTGCCCGGTGGCGACAGCCGGGTTTGATCAGCACGGCGGTGAGTGGTTTGACCGGCACGATTTCGCCGTCGAGTTCCAGGTGGCCCTCGCCTTCGAGCACGAGATAAATCTCGGTG
>CAZIQV010000267.1:0-2814 GCA_964541275.1 uncultured Chitinophagaceae bacterium
GTTCCGGGAGTCGCGGGGCCAGACGATCCTGCCCAAGCGGGGCAGCGCTCCGGATGTCGCCGCGGTGTTGGATGAGCAGGGGGCAATCGGCCTGCTCGGTGATCAGGCTGCCGGGCCGAAGGGCTGCCGGGTCGATTTCTTTGGTCGGCCAGCAAGTGTCCACAAGGCGATTGGGGTCTTCGCACTTTCAGCGGAAGCTCCGGTGCTGGTCTGCTCGGCCACCCGGCGGGCCGGACTGTTCAGTCTCGACCTGCGGGTTGAGGGGCTGCTTGACCCGCGCGACCAGCGGCCTGAGGCTGAAGGTCTGACCGCCCTGTCGCAGTGGTACACGACCCTTCTGGAGGGTGCCGTTCGGCGGCGGCCGGGCCAATACTGGTGGGTTCATCGCCGCTGGCGGTGCTTTGACAAGCCTGCCGAGGCGACTGACGGAAAGTCGCGGGCCGCAGCCTGACCCTGCCGCACCGCCCGCCGCAGTCCCCGAAACCCGGATGCGATTGACAGCATGGCGGAGTGGTTCGACATCGCGGCTGAACAGGACTGCCCTCCCGGTCGGAGTATTGAACGGGTCGCCGGCGGTCGCATGGTGGCGCTGGCAAACGTCTCCGGGGAGTTCCACGCGATCGATGGCCTCTGCCCGCACCAGGGCGGGCCGCTTGGCACTGGCGCCCTCTGCGGGGCGGTGCTGACCTGTCCCTGGCACGGCTGGCAGTTTGACGTTGCCACTGGTCGGCACTGCCATTCCAAGGTCGTGCGTCAGCAGGTCTACGAGGTCCGGCGAGAGAACGGCCGCGTGCTGGTGCGACTGTCTCCGCCCCCGGCGGCAGCCGATGCGGGGGCGACACCGGCGTGATCGAGTATCGCTGCTTTCGCAATGACGATCCTCCGCGGCTGGCCGACGCCTGGCGGGCAGCCCGGCTGGGGCCGTCGGCGATGCAGCCGATGACGACCGCGATTCTCGAGGCGGGGGTGTTTTCGAAACCCTATTTTGACCGCCAGGGGCTGGTTGTCGCCGTCGACGACGGCCGGGTGGTCGGTTTTGCCCACGCCGGGTTTGGAGCGACGCCCGACCGCCGGGCGATCGATACCCGCACCGGTTCGACGCTGCTGGTGGTTGTCGTGCCCCATGCGGCCGAGCAGGAGATCGGCGACGAACTGCTCCGCCGCAGCGAACGGTATCTCCGTGACCGCGGCGCGACTGCGCTTCAGGGCGGCGGGAGCGATCGCTTCCGAGGTTTCTATCTTGGTCTCTACGGCGGCTCCGACCTCCCGGGCGTCCTCGATTCCTCGCCCGGGATGCAACAGGTCTTTCTCCGCGGCGGCTACCAGCGGCGGGAGCGGGTCTCCGTCCACCGCCGCTCGCTTGACGGTTTTCGCGTGCCGGTCAACCGGCTGCACATCGCCATCCGCCGGACCACGACGTTGCATGTGATCGACGAGCCGGAACGCCGGAACTGGTGGGAGGCGGCCACCACCACCGGTGTGGCCCTGCGGCGGTACGAACTGCGGACCAAGCCCCGGGAGCTGCTCGGCTCGGCCACCTTCTGGGACATGCAACCCCTCTCTCAGGCCTGGGGGCTGCTGGCCGCCGGATTGTTGCACGTCGACATCGAGGGGCCCCGCCGCCGGCAGGGCCTCGCTCAGTATCTCGTCGCCGAGGCGATGCAGGACCTCGCCGAGGAGGGTGTCGCCCTTGTCGAGGCGCAGACCAGCGACGCCAACGCCCCGGCTGCCGCGCTGTTTGAGAAGCTCGGCTTCGGCGTTGCCGAGCACGGGAGCATTTTTGAGAAGCCGGGCGGCTGACGCGGGTTGGTCATTCCGCGAGCTCCTCAAGGTGCTGCCGAACCGCTGCGGAGGTCGCCGTCGGGGTCCCCTCGGCTTCGCGAAGCCGCACCGACAACGGGGCTGTCGCGGCATCGTTCCGAAGGTCGCGGAGATAGGTCTCCAGCAGCCGCCGCCGCTCGGGCGTCGTTCGCAGCAGCCAGTGCACCCAGCACCAGGCTTCGGCGTAGTGATCCTGAGACATCACGGCGGCATCGTCGATCGCCTCCAACCGTTCAAGCCGCGGCAGCCAAGTGCCCTCCAGCAGCCGGCCGGCCAGATGGGCGGCATGGCGTTCGTGCAGGCCGGCGGCAGCTTCGGGCAGTTCAAAGAACTCCGCGAGTCCTTCGTCGAGCCACAACGGCACCGCCGGCACCACGGCATGGAGGTAGCCGTGCGTCGTCTCATGCCGCAAATCTTCGGCGATGCGGTCCTGCCAGGCCGCGAAGACCGCCAGCGTGGTGTCGGTCTTGATGAAGCTGGCTCGCCGGGTGGGGAACTGCGGGAAATGCCGCTGTACGAAGGCCCGATAGTCTTTGAAATCGGCGAAAAGATAGAGGTGGATCGGCTCATCGGAACCCGGCAGGTCAAGCTGCTGGCTGATCGTCGCCCGCAGATTGTCGAGCTCCCGGATCAGCCGGTGCTGACCGGCCAGCGGAAAATCGGCGTGGATCTGCAACTGCCCGACCCGCCGCTCGGTCCGCCGGGGCAGATCGGCCGCGGCAAAAACACCCGGCAGCCCGACCGGGCTGGCGAGTCGGCCGGCCTCGTCGAGCCGCTGGGCAAACGGCGCGACCGCGGCATCGAGCGCGAGCATCGTTCGGGCGCAGCCTGCAGCCAACAACAGCGGGCCGCAGACGGCGACGATGACAGCGGGTGAACACGACACGCGAGGCAGGCCTCGGAAGGGGCGGAACGCAGCAGCAGCCTAGCGATCGGCGGGCGAGGCCGACAGTCCGATTGCCGCGGTGAGCACCCCGGCGACCGCCTCCGGGT
>CAZIQV010000268.1:0-2813 GCA_964541275.1 uncultured Chitinophagaceae bacterium
GCAAAGGTGTGGCCGTAGTTCAGACAGGCCCGCAGACCGGTCTGCTCCCGCTCGTCCCGCTCAACCACATGGGCTTTGAGCTGGGCCGAGCGGTGAACGATGTGGACGATAGCTGCCGGCTCCCGGGCGACGATGGCGGCAGTATTCGTCTCGAGCCAGGCGAAGAACTCGGCGTCGAGAATCATGCCGTACTTCACCACCTCGGCCAGCCCGCTGGTGAACTCTCGGTCGGGCAGCGTGGCGAGGGTGTCGGTGTCGGCAAGAACACCACGCGGCTGCCAGAACGCACCGACCAGGTTCTTGCCTGCCGCCAGATTGATACCGGTCTTGCCACCGATCGCGCTGTCGACCTGGGCGACCAGCGTCGTCGGCACCTGCCAGCAAGGAAGACCCCGGGCGAAGCCGGCGGCAACAAAGCCGGCCAGGTCGCCAACCACGCCTCCCCCGACGGCGACGATGACTGTCTGCCGATCGATTCCTTGCTGGGCCAGCGACTCCCAGAGACGGCCCGCTTCGGCGAGCGACTTCGACGCCTCGCCTGACGGGACGGTGAGCAGTTCGGAGGCGACGCCTGCCTGCTCGAGACCGGCGACGACCGCAGAGGCATGGGGGGTGACCACGGCCGCATCGGCAATCACTACCGAACGTCTGCTGCCGGAAGCGGCCAGCTGCGAGCCGAGTTGGCCGAGAATGCCGCTGCCGACATGAATCGCATAGGACCGGTCGGTGGGTGAGCCGTCGCCGTCGAGCCGCAGGGGGATCGTCTGGTCGTCCACGTCAGGTCGCCGCCACGCGTTCGACGTCGTCAGGCGTCACGGTGATCACGCGGGCAAAGCCGGTGTGCTGGCGAACGTAATCGAGTTCGGCCGCCTCGGCCGGGGCGGCATGCAGAAGTGTTTCAACCCGGCCGCGGTCGGCCTCCGACCAGTCCTCGTAGTCGTCTGGCCAGATCGTGTGCTGCTCGACGACAAGGGCCTCGCGGTAGGGGTCGAACTGGTTGGGCATCGGGACGATCCTCGCTCCATAAACAATGGCTCTCTGCTGCCCCGGCAGTCCGGACAGCACATTCTTTTCCATCAGTATACAGTGGGTTGTGCGGCGGGCTGAACGGCTCCGCGGCAGCTCTTTTCCGAGGTGCGTTCCATGCCCCGCCTGAAACCTGGATCCCTGCTGGTTGTCGGCCTTCTCGGCCTTGGGCTCACCGCGGCCGCTGTCGGAATCTGGTTTCAGTGGCAGCAGACGCGGCGGTGCCTCGCCTTCTACGGGGTTGAGACGGCCGAGCGAATTTCCCGGGCCCCGCTGGTCGAACTCTGGCTGCTCCAGCCGTCGGCCCGCGACGGTCACACCGGCCGGCTGCAAGCCGGCCGCCGGCTCGACATCTCGGAGGCCAAGGGGCTGGTTCACCTCCGCCGGGGGCTCGTTGAGGATGCCAACTTCGACTGGAAGGCGGCCACCAGTCGGGAGCCGCGGCCCGACGCCGCCTGGGACGTCGCCTTCCACTTCACCGATGCCGACGCGACGGCAGGGGGCGGTTCCCTGCTGGCAGTCGATTTTGGGAGCGATCCAGGCGATGCCCAACTGGCCGTTGTGGGCCGGCCGGGACATGTCAGCCTGGGCAAGATGGCGAAGGGACTGCGAGACTGGGTCGCTGCAACAACCAGTGCGGCGGGCCTGACCGATCCGTCCCGGGCAGCGTCGGCCCGCGACTGAAAGCGGTCTTTTATCAGCCGGGTAGGGAGGGCTATTGTTCCGGGCGACGCCCGATCCTCCGCCGCTCTCTGTCCCGCCGGCGACAGCCACCGCCTGAAAGGCCCCGACGCATGCGATCGATTGCCGTAGCGAATCAGAAAGGTGGCGTCGGCAAGACGACCACGTCGGTCAATCTCGCCGTCGCGCTCGCCCGCGGCGGCCGGCGGGTCTGCCTGATCGATCTTGATCCCCAGGCCCACGCCACGCTCCATGTCGGCGTGGCTCCGGGTGAATCACCCTGCTCCGCCTACGACGTGCTGGCCGAGGGCCAGTCGGTGGCCGCGGCACTGGTGCCGGCAGGGGAGAACCTCTGGCTGGTGCCGTCCCACCTCGACCTGTCGGCAGTCGAGGTGGCCCTGGCCAATCGTCCCGGCCGTGAGGCGATCCTGCGGCAACGGCTGGCTGACGATCCGGCTTTTGGCGGTGCCGCCAGCAGCGGGCTTCCGGGAGGCCGGGACCCGTTTGACTTTCTGGTGATCGACTGCCCGCCGTCGCTTGGACTCCTGTCGCTCAATGCCCTTGCGGCGGTCGACGAGGTGCTGCTGCCGCTGCAGCCGCACTTTCTGGCTCTCCACGGACTGAGCAAGCTGCTCGAGACGATCGAACTGGCGGCCGACTACGTCAACCCGCGACTGCGGCTGCTCGGGGTGGTGCTCTGTCTTTACGAAGCGGGCACGCGGCTCGCTGGCGAGGTCGGCCGGGACGTTGAGGCTTTTTTCTCGGAGTCCGGGAAGGGGCACCCCGCCTGGCGCGACGCCCGGGTCTTTCAGAGCAGGATCCGCCGGAACATCCGGCTGGCCGAGGCCCCGAGCTTCGGGCAGTCGATCTTCGACTATGCCGCCGACTCAAACGGGGCGGCCGACTACGCCGGCCTGGCCGCCGAGGTCATTGCTGCAGTGCTCCCGGCCCGGCAGGAACCGGGCACCGCCGTCGGGCGGGCGGCGTGAACGGCGGCAGCAGGTTGCTGGCAGTTGCGGGAACGGGCGGTTCCTGGTCGCGAGTTTGGCGGCGGGGGCCTGACCTGACAAAATTGGGCTGCAGGGTCCGAGGTAACCGCGGCCCGG
>CAZIQV010000269.1:0-2801 GCA_964541275.1 uncultured Chitinophagaceae bacterium
CGTCATCGTCTTCCTCGGCCTGTCGTTCGCGCTGGTCGCGCTTCTGGTGATGTGCTTCCTGCAGTTGCGGCGATCGGTGCTCCTCCCGCCCGACCTGGTCGAGGGCTTCGAGACGCACATCGACAAAAAAGAGTTCCAGCAGGCGTACGAACTGGCCAAGGCCGACGACTCGCCGCTGGGCCGCGTGCTCGCGGCAGCCCTTGTGAAGCTGCAGGTCGGCTACGAGCAGGCCCTCGAGGCGATGCAGGAGGTTCAGGCTGAGGAGGTGATGCGGCTGGAGCACAAGATCAGCTACGTCTCGCTGGTGGGAGCCCTCGCCCCGATGTTCGGCCTGCTCGGAACGGTCAGCGGCATGGTCGCGGCTTTTTCGGTCATTGCCCAGTCGGCGACCCAGCCAAAGCCGGCCGAGCTGGCCTCGGGCATCTCCCAGGCGCTGGTCACGACCCTGATCGGGCTCTGGCTGGCAATCCCGGCGGTCGCCTGCTTCAGCCTGTTCCGGAATTGGCTGGAACGATTTTCAACCGATCTCGACACGGAGAGCATTCGGCTCATCGCCAAGGTGCCGGTGGCCAAGAAGTGACAGCCGCTGGCGTCAGTGGGCACCGGAGTGGCGGGGGAAAGAAAGCAGAGGCGTCGCGATAGTGGCAGGCAGAATCAAGGGGCCGGCGACGGTCGAGGTCGACATGACGCCGATGATCGACGTCACCTTTCAGCTGATTACGTTTTTCATGTTCGTGCTGAACTTCAGCGAGGCTGAACAGGACGAGCGGATTCAGCTGCCAGCCAGCCAGTTGGCCAAGCCGGCAGAGGGGATGGTGGAGACGCCGATCACGATGCAGCTGACCGCCGACGGCGGGGTGCTCTATGCCGGCGAGATTCTTCCGGTCGACCAGATCGGCCGGTCGCTTGAGCAGGAGCGGAAGATCATCGTGGCTGCCGGCAAGGATCCGGCGCTGGCCACTGTGATCGTGCGGGCCGACGGCCGGGCCCGGACCGGCGACGTTCAGCAGGTCATCAGGATCTGCCAGGAACAGGGCTTCGAGCGGTTTGCCCTTCGTGCCCTTTACAAGCCGGAGTGACCAATGGCCCAGCCTGCCCCGAAGCGCCGGCGACTCGAGAAGCTGGCGATCAACATGACGCCGATGATCGACGTTGTCTTTCAGCTGATGATCTTTTTCATGCTGACGCTGAACATCATCGCCCCCGAGGGAGACTTTGACATTCGCATGCCGCTGTCGAAGTCTGCGGGCCCGCCGAGCGACGACCTGCAACTGCCTCCCATCCGCGTACGGCTAGCCGCTGACCCGGACGGTGGCCTGCAGACGCTTTCGATGAACGGCGAGCCGGTGGCCGGCTTCGATGACCTCCAGCAGCGGGTGGCCGGCATCGTGGAGGCGGCGCTCGCCTCGGGCGGAACGGCCGAGGACGTCGAACTGGAACTCGACTGTGATGAGGAGCTCGACTACACCCACGTCGTTCAGGCAATCACAGCCGTCTCGGGCCGCATCGAGGATGGTCGCGTGGTCGAGATGATCAAAAAGATCAGCTTTACCCCGCCAGCCGCCGTGGCCGAATGAACCTGGCTGTCGGTGGCTGCTGCTGAGAAAGCCGGGCGTCAACGCCGTGGGTGAAACTGCTCGTGAACGCTGCGGAGCCGGCCCGAGTCGACGTGGGTGTACCGTTGGGTCGTGGCGATGCTGGCGTGGCCAAGCATTTCCTGGACATGCCGGAGGTCGACACCGCCGGCTACCAGATGGGTGGCGAAACTGTGCCGCAGCGTGTGCGGCGAGATGTCGGCCGGCAGGCCGGCAGCGGTGGCATGCTCACTGACGATTTCCCAGATCCGCATCCGGGAGAGCCGGTTGCCGCGGGTCGACAGCAGAAGCCACTCACTCGGGCCGCTCCGTCCGCTGAATCGCGGCCGATACCGCATGAGCCAGTCGGCGATCGCCTCCCGGGCCCGGCCCCCGAGTGGGACGACTCGTTCCTTGTTTCCCTTGCCGTGGCAGGTGCAGAACTGCTCGTCCAGGTGGAGGTCGGTCAGTCGCAACGCCGAAACTTCCGAGGCCCGGCAGCCAGTGGCGTAGAGCAGTTCGAGCAGGGCCCGATCGCGGCCGCCGGCCGCCGTGAACTGTGAGGGGCTGTCAAGCAGGCGATCGACCTGCTGTGGGCTGAGAACACTCGGGATCGTGTCATCGCGGCGGCCAAGCACGAGCCGTTCGGCCGGATTGTCGGCCACCACGCCCTCGAGTTGCAAAAAGGCATGGAAGCTCCGCAGCGTTGCCGCCTGCCGGGCGATACTGGCCCGGGCCCGGCCCCGGCGGACGAGATCACCGAGGAAGTCACCCAGGTCTTGGATTGTCACGGTGAGCGGGTTGCGGCCGCTGAGCCAGGCCGCGAAGCCGTCGAGATCCCGACGGTAGGCCGCCTGGGTGTTCGCCGCGAGCCCCCGCTCGTGGCGGACATAGGCCAGAAACCGGTCGATCAGTTCGGCGATTCCGATTCCCGCCAGCGGCTGCGGCTGGGGGCCCTCAAAGGCGATCCGCCGCCGCCGCGAAGGACGGGCGGAACCCTGCGCCGCGGATGCTCCTGTGACGGTGGTCTGTTGACGGGGCATGAGCCTGTCCGGTGTCGGAGGTCCCCGGCGGCCGACAGGAGGACGCTCCGTCGCCTCAGGGATCGTAGCCCAGGTTCGGCGCGAGCCACCGCTCCACGTCCTTGACCGGCATACCCTTGCGGGCGGCATAAGCCTCAACCTGGTCGCGGGTGATCCTGTCCACCGCAAAGTATCGGCTTTCGGG
>CAZIQV010000270.1:0-2796 GCA_964541275.1 uncultured Chitinophagaceae bacterium
GGCGTAGCTGACGATCGGCTCTCCTCCGACTGCCCGCGAGCCTGCGGAGTTGCGGGAGCCCGGGCTCCCGCGGCCGGGGCGGGACCGCGATAGAATATTTTTATGGGCCTCTCCTTTCTCAACGGGCTGCTCCTTGGCGGCATGGCACTCGTTGCCGTGCCTGTGGTGCTGCATCTGCTGATGCGGCGGAAGCCGGTTCCCCATGCCTTTCCCGCCCTGCGGTTTCTGCAGCTTCGAGGGCAGGAAAGCCGGCGGCGGCTGCGGCTGCGGCACCTGCTGCTGTTGCTGGTCCGGATTGCCGCCCTCTGCCTGCTGGTGCTGGCGGTGTCGCGGCCGATCCTCCGCGGTGCCGGCTGGCTGGCAGACCGGGAGGGCCCGGTGGCAGTCGCCTGCGTCGTCGATACCGCACCGCGGATGCTGCTGCGGCAGGGCAACCGCACCCGTCTTGATGAGGTTCGCAGCCTCGCCGCCGCTCTGTTCGCCGACCTGCCGCGGGGCAGCAGCGTTGCGATCCTCGATACCAGTGGCGGCGGTGCGGCCTTTGCCACGTCCCTCGCCGCCGCAACTGAACGGATCAGCCGACTCGACGCCACTCCCCCTGTGGTCAGCCTGCCGACTGCCATTGGCGACGCCGCCCGACTGCTGGAGTCGTCGGAGCCGGCTCGCCGCGAACTCTATGTATTCACCGATCTCTCCCGCGGCGGCTGGGAACAGCCACTCCCAGCCGGGTGGGATGCGGCCCATCCTGACGTCAGTCTGCTGCTGATCGACGTCGGGGCGGCCGCCCCGCAAAATTTTTCGATCGATCGGCTCGAACTCTCAGCCGAGCGGGTCACCGTGGGAACTCCGCTGGGCGTGGCGGTTTCCACGCAGCGGGTTGGGCCTGATGCCAAACGATCGGTTGCGGTTGAACTCCGCGATGCTGCCGGCAGGTATGTCCGTCGCGGGGAGAAGCCGATTTCTTGGCGGGCCGGCGAGGAGGGTCGGGTGACCTTCGAACTTGCCGGGCTCGAGCCGGGACTCCGGCAGGGACGGGTGATTGTCGAAGGTGGGGATGCCCTTGAGGCCGACAATGCCATCGACTTCACCGTCGAGGTGGGGCCACCGGCCCGAGTGCTGCTCGTCGGCAACGAACCGGTCGAAAAGACCGGACTCTTCTTCAGCGAAGCGGTCGCGCCGCTGCCGTTGGTGAAGGCGGGACGGGCTCGCTTCGCCGTGAAGCTGGTGCCGGCCGGCGGCCTCGCCGTCGAACCGTGGGACGATTTTTCCGGAATCGTTCTCCTCGACCCGCCGCCGCTTCCAGCAGCGACCTGGAACCTGCTCGGCGAGTGGGTTTCCGCCGGCGGAGGCCTGATCGTCTGGCTGGGGCCGGCGTCGGGGAGTCCCGCGGGTTTCAACTCGCCCGCCAGCGAGGCCGTCCTCGGAGGCCGGCTTGAGCGAGTCTGGAGGCGGCCTGCGGAAGACAACTACCTCGCCCCGGCGGCCCTCGACCATCCGGTGCTCGCGGCATTCCGGCGGGTGGGTGACTCGGTGCCCTGGCAGGACTTTCCGGTGTTCCGACACTGGGAGTTCAGCCCTGCCCGCGGTGCGGCGGACGGTGACAGCCGCGATCCCGCCGCGGTGCCCGTGCTGGCCTATCGGGACGGGCTGCCGGCCGTCCTGGAGAAACGCCTTGGCCGGGGGCGGGTGCTGGTTGCAACCACGCCCGTCTCGCAGGCTGCCGACGACCCCGCCGCCTGGAATCTGCTGGCCACCGGGTTCGAGCCCTGGCCGTTCGTGATGCTCGCCAACGAAATGTTGACCCACGTCGTCGCGCCGACCGACGACCTCAACATCGTCACCGGGGAGGTTGCCCGGCTGCGGGTCGACCGCCGCGACCTGCCGACGGCCACCGTACGGACCCCGCTGGGTGACACCTTTCCCGCCGCCGTCGACCACCGCACCGGCACGATCGACGTGACGGCGACCCGGCAGCCAGGGAGTTATCAGCTTCGCGCCGGTGGCGAGGTCGGTGGGTTCGCCCGGGGCTTCAGTGTCCGGCTGCCGCCGGCGGCGACGGACTTTCGTCGCCTCGCCGACACCGATTTTCCCGCCGTGTTCGGCCCCGGCCGCCGGGTGGTGAGCGATGTCGACAGTCTTGAGCGGGATGTCAGCCTTGAGCGGGTCGGCACCGAGATGTCAGGCTGGCTGCTGCTCTTCGCTGCCGCAACGCTGGCGGTCGACTGGGGACTTGCCAACCGGTTCTACGCACCCCGGGAGGGAGCCGATCCCGAGGCGACGGCGGCGGCGAATTTTGCCGAGGGGCTCAGGGCCGCCCCTGACCTGCCAGCGGTCAGTCCGCCGCCGGTGCCGAGCGGTTCGGCCGCGGTGGTCGCGCCTCCGCCATTGCCGGCCGACTTCAGTCTGCCGAGGGAACCGCAGGCATGAATTCCGCCGCGACGATCAACGACCTGTCGATCGGCTTCGAGCCGGTCGGATCCTGGCTGGCTGTCGGGCTGGTGACCGCGGTGCTGGCGGCGGTCTTGGTTGCGCTGGGGCCTGACCGGAGCCGACTCTCCCGCCGCGGGCGGCTGACGCTGGTGCTGCTGCGGCTCGGGGCGTTTCTTGCGGTTGTCTTCTGTCTCCTGCGACCGAGTGTCATCGCCACCAGCCGGGTGCGGGAGTCGGCGACACTGTTGCTCCTCGCCGACGCGTCGGAGAGCATGACGGTCGCCGACGGCCCGACCGGTCAGAGCCGCTGGGAGCATCTCCGCGAAAGTCTCGCCGCGGCCGTACCGGCGGCTCGGCGGGCGGCGG
>CAZIQV010000271.1:0-2770 GCA_964541275.1 uncultured Chitinophagaceae bacterium
CGCAGTCCCGCACGCCGGGGAGAAAGGCAGAACCATGCGACGAGCGAAGATTTCGATCATTGGAGCCGGCAACGTTGGAGCCACCACCGCCCACTGGTGCGCGGCGGCGGAACTCGGCGACGTGGTGCTGCTCGACATTCCCGCAACTGAAGGCATGCCGGCCGGGAAGGCGCTCGACCTCTTCCAGCCCTCGCCGATTGTCGGATTCGATTGCCAGCTGACTGGCACACCGACTGGGCCGACACCGCTGGCAGCGACGTTGTCATCGCGACCGCCGGCATCGCCCGGAAGCCGGGGATGAGCCGTGACGACCTGTTTTCGACCAACGCCAAGATCGTCGGCGACGTCGCGGCGGAAATCCGGTCGTCAAGCCCCGAGGCGACGGTGATCGTCGTCTCCAATCCGCTCGACGCCATGGTGCAGCGGACGTTTCAGGTGACCGGCTTTCCGCCGGCCCGGGTGATGGGGCAGGCCGGGATTCTCGACACCGCTCGCTACCGAGCCTTTCTGGCGATGGAACTCGGGGTCAGCGTCGAAGACATCGCGGCGATTCTGCTCGGCGGCCACGGCGATACGATGGTGCCGATTCCCAGTTGCACCAGCGTCGGCGGTATTCCGGTGACCCAGTTGATCGCTGCCGAGCGGCTCGATGCGATCGTCGAGCGAACCCGCAAGGGGGCGCCGAAATCGTCGGTCTGCTCAAAACCGGCAGCGGCTACTTCGCACCGGCTGCCGCCACCGCCCAGATGGTTGAAGCGGTGGTGCGGGACAAAAAGCGGCTGATCCCCTGCGCCGCTTTCTGCGACCGGGAATATGGCGTCGGCGGCCACTTCGTCGGGGTGCCGGTGATCCTCGGTGGCGGCGGCATCGAGCGGGTCGTGGAACTTTCATTGCTGCCCGAAGAAAAGGCCGCGCTCGACAAGAGCATCGAGGCTGTCCGCGACCTGGTCGCCGCGATGGACCGTCTCACCGCCTGACTCGGGACGCGTCGATCCCGGCGGCCGCAATTCTTCCCGCCTGCCTTGCCTCGCCCGCCCAGCCTCTCGGCCCCGGGGGCTCGGGGCTTCCGTCGGCCGATCCTGCCATTGTCCGCTGTCGGACCCTCCGCTAGAACCCGCAGCCGAACTCGCCCGGCCCGCCGCCGGCGATCGCCGAGGATCTGGAGGAACTGCGATGGAACAGGGTCTCAGCAGGCAGGAAGAGCGACCGCTGGAGGCCGCCCGCAGCGGTTTTTCCGCGAGGTACCCGGGGGCCGGGCCGGCAGCCGGGAACGACGGCGTCAACCGCCGCGGCGACGTGTTTCTGCCGCTGGGGTACGAGCCCGGCTACGACTATCCACTGCTCGTCTGGCTGGCAGACTCAGGCGATCACCGGTTCGATCTCGGCCGAACGATGGCCCGGTTGAGTTTGCGAAACTATCTCGCTGTGCGGGTCGACGATGCCAAGCCCGAGGCCTGCTGGGACGCGATTGACCGGATGGTCGACCGCTACAGCGTGCATTCCCGGCGGGTCTATCTCGTCGGCACGGGAACCGGCGGAACCGCTGCATTTCGGATCGCCTGCCGCCAGCCTGCGGCTTTTGCTGGAGCCGTCTCAATCGCGGGACGGTTTCCTTTGGACGAGGGGCTGCTGAGCAGCCTTGCGCAGGTGCGGCAACTGCCGCTGTTGCTCTGCTGCACTGCCAAGCCGGCGGCCGTGTCGGCCCCAGCCCCAGCTGATGTCGACCGCACGCTGCGGCTGTTCCATGCCGCCGGCGGGCAGTTCGGCCTGCGCATCTACCCCGCCGCCAGATCCGCAGGCCGCTCTCTGGCCCGGAGCCGGGCGGTCCTGCGGGATATCGACCACTGGGTGATGGATGCCGTCAGCCGGAGCCCGGTGCCGCTGACGACTGCCGCCGTCTGACCGTCCCTCCCGAACCGGTTGGCCCAGCCGCGTTGTCGGAAAAACCTCCAGCCCTCCCGACCCCCAAGCCCCAGGGATTCTCATGCGACCAATCATTCCCAGTTCCGAGGCGGTCCGAAGTGGTCGGCCTGCGACCCTGAAAAGCCTCGTTGAGCGGCTCGTCGATGGCCTCCAGAGGGAGGCCGCCGACTGCGATCGGCCCCTGCCGCGGCTGGTGGTCGACGTCGCCGCCGACCATCGGCTGCCCGCTGATGCTGCCGCCCTCCGAAGTCTGGTGGAGTCGGGCCTGCGGGCTGCCGTTCAAGCCGCCGCGGCCAGCGCGACAATGGCCCGCACGGGCGAAGTCGTAATCACCAGCGTCGAGTACCCCGGTCGGCTTGAGTTGGAGATCGCCGACACCGGTCCCGGCCGCGAAGAGCGACAAACGCCTGCCGGACGCTTTGCCGACGCGATGCAGGCGGCGGCGGAACACCGCCTGCTCGACCGTCTGGCTGCCAGCGTGCGGTTTGATGACTGCCCGGAGGGGGGCATGGCGCTGACTTACTCGATGCCGCTTGCGGCTGCCCACCGGGCGGCTGCCTGAGCGAAGTGCCCCCTGACGTCCGCCGATCGGAGTCCCGCGATGGAGCCAGATGTTTTTGCCGAGACCGGCCGCAGGGTCGGCCCGACGCCGCTGCAGGCGATCGCGGCCGGGCTGGTGCTCGTTGCCGTCAGCCTTGTCGTCTGGGCGCTGCGGCAGCCGCCGCGTGGCGATCTCGTCGAGGTGGAACTGCTCGCGGGGACCGTCCTTGGGCCCGCCGACTTGGCGTTGATGGAAGCAGTCTTCGACCGGGCCGATCTCGCTGATCACCGAATCGAGGACGGCCGG
>CAZIQV010000272.1:0-2757 GCA_964541275.1 uncultured Chitinophagaceae bacterium
AGCACGAAGCTTGACACCTTGTTGTCGATGCCGGCCCGATTCTCGACGCAGGCCATCGTCAGCGGCAGGGTGCCGTTGGAGGAGGCGGAGCTGAAGGCCGTGAGGAGCGCGGGGGAGAGGGCGCGGGCGTAGCTGAAGGGGTTGCGGCCCGCCACGAAGTGGAGAATCAGCGGCAGGACGACGAGTGCATGGGTTGCGAGGGCGACCACCACGGTGAGCAGGTACCAAAACAGCGAGGCGAAGACTGCCGGTCCTTGGGTGGCGGTGACAAAGAGCATCAGGCAGAGCACGCCGAGCGGAGCGAGGGCAATGATCGCCATCGTCATCCGCATCATCACCTCAAAGCCGGCTTCTGCCGCCGCCCGAACTGCATCGAGGGTCCTCCCCCCGACCATGACTGCGAAGATCGAAAAAGCGAGCGTGAAGGCGATGATCGAGAGAAAGTTCGACTCGGCAATCGCCGCGATCGGGTTGGTTGGGATCATCCGCTCCACCTGCTCAAAGAGCAGATCACCGAGCGAGTGCCCGCTGGCCGCCGGCCCGTCGGCCGGCGGGGCGGCATTACCGGTCAGACCCGGCCGAAAGATGTTGACAGCCAGCAGGCCGACGGTGATTGCGAGCAGACTCGTCGCGGCGTAGTAGAGCACCGTCCGCAGAAACATCCCGCCGAGACTGGCGGCGTCACCGAGGCCGGTGACGCCGCAGATCAGCGACGTGATGATTAGCGGCACGGCCACCATCTGCAGCAGCCGAAGAAATAGACCGCCGAGCTTCTGGGCCGCCTCGCCCACGACCCGGGCCGGGCTGCGGCCGAGACGGTGCAGCCAGTCAGCCGCTTCAGGGTCCATCCGGGCCAGTTCCTCGACCGTCGCCGCCGCCCCGGGGGTCTGCCGGGTGCCGTCGACGATCGCCTCACCGGTTGAGCCATCCTTGCGGGTCCACGCCAGCCGCACATGATTCGGTGAATCGCTGATCGACAGCGACTCCAGCCCGGGGGGCAGCCGGTTGGCGGCGACCTCTGTCACTCTCGATCCGGCCAGCAGATTGAAGCCGACGCCGATCGCGGCGCCGAAAACCATGCCGAGGGCGATCTGCCAGTGGAGGGCGAGTTTCATTGGCTGGCTTCCTGTGCCGAGGGTGATGCCTGAGACGGTCCGCGGCTGACGCTACGGCGCTAGCAGCTGCCAGGCGACCGGGTCGGCCGTGGGCAAAAGCCGCACCCGCTGATGGCCGGTAGCGTGGAGTGAAAGCAACTCCAGCGACGTAAACCGGCAGACTACCACCGCGAACTGGTCAAAGCCACGTCGGTCATCAGCCTGCGGGATCGGCGGCGCAGCCGGGAAGGACTCGACCGGGGTCCCCGGCGGCTCGGCTGCCGTGTAGCAGGCTCGGCTGGTGACCCGGGCGTCGGCCCAGGCCGCGGCGGCGCGGGCGTCGGCATGGTGGATTCTGGCCGCAGCGACAATCCGGACTTGGAGCCGTGCTTGAGGCTCGTACCAGTGCAGGCTCACCCGCGGGCAGGCGGCCAGTTGCCGGGCCTTGCCGGAGCGGATGTCGGTGTGGAAGGCGAGTTCGGGAATCGCGGCGTCAAAATGCCGCAGCACGACCGTCCGCTGGTCGGGTTCTGCGGCCTCGTTGAGGGTCGCCACGGTCAGCAGATGAAGCGGGTGACGCGCTGACGCCGTCGCCGCCAGCAACTCGGCGGCGGCCTGCCGCCAGAGTGAATCCGGGCTGTGCTCTCGAAAGTCCCACGATGCCGACACGATGGTTTCCTTGTTTTCGATCCGGAGAAGGTTTCGGCCCCGCCGCCGGGGTCGATCACCGCCCGCGGCAGCGACACCGGCGGCGAGACTGGTCTGCGGCATCGCCGCTCGCGGCCTCCGGGCGAGAGCCGGCGTTGGTCGCCGGCGGTGTTCCGCCCGATCGCCGTCAGTGCCGGGTATACTGCAGGCAAAATTTCGGGAGGTCTGCGGCCGGCCGCGGCGTCCTGATCACCAACCACACCCGAATTTTGTATCAGAGGATCTCCCATGGCGTTCCGCGAAATCGTCTTTTCTGCCGTCGTTGGCCTGCTGCTGGTCGCATTTGGAGCCGCTGCGGCTGCCGCCGAGCCGCCACTGAAACTCGAGCCCGCCGCCGCCCCACCCGAGGCGGCAAACCTGCGGCCGCTGTTCAACGGCAAAGACCTGCGGGGCTGGGACGGCGACCCGCGGCTCTGGAGCGTGCGGGACGGCGTGATTCACGGTGAGACGACCGCGGAACAGCCGACCAAGGGCAACACCTTCCTGATCTTCAAGGGGCCCGATCGCGAGGCCCAACTCTCCTCGGTGTTCCGCAACTTCGAACTCCGACTTTCGTTCCGCTGCAACGCGACCAACAATTCCGGCATCCAGTACCGCTCCGAGCGGCTGGAAAACGCCAGCAACGACTGGGTTGTCGCCGGCTATCAGCACGAGGTCCGCAACGAGAAGGACTTCCCGAATGTCTCCGCCTTCATTTACGACGAAAAGGGAAAGGGCGGCCGGCTCTGCAACATCGGCGAACGGGTCGTCCGCACCGCCAGCGGCGAGAAGCGGGTGACCGGCATCCTGATCGAGGAGCCGGCCTTCCAGAAGCTGTTCAAACTCGACGACTGGAACGACGTCGTGATCAGCGCCGTGGGCAACCACGTGCGGCATTTTCTCAACGGCTGGCAGGTGATCGACTTCACCGACAACGACCCGTCTACCGCCCGGACTGCGGGCGTGATTGCCCTCC
>CAZIQV010000273.1:0-2750 GCA_964541275.1 uncultured Chitinophagaceae bacterium
GAGCAGGTGGAACGGCTGCTGGAAATTCTTGCCGCCGACGACCGGTGGCCAACCGTTCCCGTCAGTCGGCTGTTGGCCCGGAGGCTGCGGCAGGGGCGACCGGGTCTCGGTAAAGCCTGCGACTGACGATCAGGCGTTCCACTGCTCGAGGCGTGCGATAGCGGATACTGCAGCCCGCCGCCACGGCGGTGCGAAGCTGGCTGGCGCGGATGTCGAGCCGGGGAACCTGCACCCGGTCGGCGAACAGCCGGCGCAGCTCGCGGGCAGAGAAAAGCTGCCGCATCGCCGGTTCCGCCAGGATCGCCTCGATGTCGTCCGCCCCCTGCCGGTCAAGAATCAGCGGTCTCGCCAGGTCGAGCAGTCGCCGCGGCTCCCGCCAGTCTGGCAGGCTTGCCAGTGCGTCGGCACCGAGAATCAGCCAGCAGTCATCTGCAGGAAACTGCTTCCGCAGCTCGGCTACCGTGTCGACGGTATAGCTGACTCCGCCGCGGTCGCATTCCTCGGTCCGAACCTCGAACGCGTCGTGGCCCCCGACGGCGAGGCGGAGCATCGTCAGCCGATCCGCGCAGGGGGCGAGTTCAGACGCCGGCTTGTGCGGCGGCACGGCCGCCGGGACAAACAGCACGCGGTCGAGCGGCACCTGTTCGCGGCAGCACTCAGCCATCAGCAGATGCCCAAAATGGACGGGATTGAAACTGCCGCCGAAGATGCCGAGTTGCCGTGCCATGCCGCCTGCGGGGTCTGCCGTTCGGTAGGCTGTGCGTTCCACCCGCTCACGCGGGCCCGTCGACGTTCCGTTGTACCCGCCCAATGCCTGCTGGTTCTGCCCCCCAACGTGAATTGTTTCCCGGTCGGCCCGACTGGGAGGAAGACGACCGCCGCCAGGGGATGGTGGCGACGGTCGTGTTGCCCGCGGGCGTCGACAAACCGCTCGATTATCTCGTGCCGCCGGAACTCGCGGCCCGGGTCGAGCCCGGCCGAAGGGTGCAGGTGCCCCTCGGCCGCGGCAACCGACTGCGGCTGGCTTACTGTGTCGCGGTTCGCCGCGGGGAACTGCCGCCGCAACCGCTCAAAGCGGTTGTTGATGTCGAGGATGACAAGCCGCTGCTCTCTCCGAGGATGCTCGAGTTGACCGCCTGGATGGCCGACCGCTGGTTGGCCCGCCGCGGCGAGGTGCTCGAAGCGGTGCTCCCGGCGGGCGTTCGGCTGCGGCGGCGGATCAGGCGGGTGCCGGTCTTCGTTGCCACCGGAGCCGAGCCCGGCCGGCGACCCACGGCTGGTCAGCGGGCGGTCCTCGCCGCCGCGGCAACACCAAAGCCGCTGGACGAACTGCTGAGGCAGTCGGGGGCGAACCGTGGTGTCGTCAGCCGACTGCTCAAAGCCGGGCTGCTCGCGGAGCAGGGGAGCGTTGAACGTGAGCCTGAGCCGGAGCCGCCCGGGCCCGCGCCTGCCGCCGTCGAGTTGCCGACGCTCTCGCCACCGCAGGAACGGGCCCTCGCAGCGATACTCGATCCGCTCCGCGGCGGGCGGCATGAAACGCTGGTGCTCTTCGGTGTGACCGGCAGCGGCAAGACCGAGGTCTACCTGCGGGCGGTGGCTGAGACGCTGGCCCATGGCAAGCAGGCAATCGTGTTGGTTCCTGAGATCAGCCTGACACCGCAGACCTGCGAACGCTTCCGCAATCGCTTCGGCCGCGTGGCGGTGTTGCACAGCCATCTGACGCCCGCCGAGCGGCACGCCCACTGGCGGGAGATTGCCGCCGGCCGGGTAAGCGTCATCGTCGGCGCCCGCAGCGCGATCTTCGCGCCTGCTCCTCGGCTGGGCCTGATCGTGATCGACGAAGAGCATGAGCACTCGTTCAAGCAGGCGACTGCCCCCCGGTACCACGCCCGCGATGTCGCCGAATGGATCGCACAGCGGGAGGGCGTGCCGTTGGTACTTGGGTCGGCAACGCCGGCCCTTGAGACCTTTTCCCGCTGCCTGACGGCTGGCTGGCAGATGTGCCGCCTGCCGGAGCGGGTCGGCGGGTCGCAGCTGCCCGCTGTGCTCACGGTCGATCTGCGGGACCCGAAGGCCCGGGCCAAGGGGGCGATCAGTCCCCGGCTGGCCGCCGGAATCGACTGGGCGATCAACGCCGGGGGCCAGGTGATGCTGTTGCTCAATCGGCGTGGCTTTGCGACCCATGTGCAGTGCCGCTCCTGTGGCCATGCGATCCACTGCCCGCAGTGTGACCTCGGTCTGACGCTGCATCAGCCCGGCAGCAGGGGCATCTGCCACGGCTGCGGCCTCGTCAACCGGCTGCCGGCGACCTGCCCGGAATGCGGAACAGCTGACCTCGTGCCCCGCGGCACCGGGACGCAGCGGCTTGAGGATCAGGTGCGGGCCCGGTTCCGCGGCCTCCGCGTCGCCCGGATGGACGCCGACACAACGCGGTCGCGGGGCAGCCACGACAGGACGCTGTCCGCATTCCGCCGACGCGAGATCGATCTTTTGGTTGGAACCCAGATGATTGCCAAGGGGCTCGACTTTCCCGACGTCATGCTTGTCGGCGTGATCAACGCCGACGCGGCGCTGCACCTGGCCGACTTTCGCGCGGCTGAGCGGACCTGCCAACTGGTCACCCAGGTAGCCGGCCGCAGCGGCCGCGGTCCGCGGGGCGGCCGGGTGGTGGTGCAGACCAGTACGCCGGAGCATCCGGCGATTCGGGCGGCGGCGGTCCACGACTACGAGGCCTTCATCCGCAGTGAACT
>CAZIQV010000274.1:0-2738 GCA_964541275.1 uncultured Chitinophagaceae bacterium
ATCAACGCGCGGAGCGAGACTGCCGCAACGAAGCCGGCGTTTCGCGGCAGCTTTCGGGCCCGCCGCTGCCTGATCGTGGCGGACGGCTTCTATGAGTGGCAGACCCGCAAGGGCAGGAAGCAACCGTTTTACATCCGACTGAAATCGGGAGCGGCATTCGGCTTTGGCGGGCTCTGGGACCGCTGGGACAAACAGGCAGGCCCGGTAGAGTCCTGCACCATCCTCACCTGCGCGGCCAACGAGGTGACGCGGGCCATCCATGATCGCCTGCCGGTGGTGATCCCACGGGAGCAGTTCGCCCGCTGGCTCGACCCGGACGAACTCGACAGCGGAAAACTCAGCGAACTGTTGCGACCGTTTCACCCCGACGAGATGACGGCCTTTCCGGTCACCACGCTCGTCAACAATGTCCGCCACGACTCACCGCTGAACATCGAACCCGCGACCTCGGACGAGCCGCCGCCACCCGCCCGGCTCTTCGACTGAGGGCACGGCCGGCGGGCCGCGCCGTCAGCTCCGTCGAACGCCTGCAGCGAGCATCTGCTGCCAGGCGGCGGCGACCGAGCCGTCGCGATCGATACCGCGACAGCCAGCCTCAAGCACGGTCACGCCATAGCCGAGCCGACGGGCATCGAGGGCTGTCTGCAGCACGCAAAAGTCGGTCGCCAGGCCGACGATCACGATCTTGCAGATGCCGCCGGCCCGCAGGCGGGCATCGAGCCCGACCGGCGTGCGGCGGTCGTTCTCAAAAAATCCCGAATAGCTGTCGATGTGTTCGCGAGCCCCCTTGCGGACCACGACGACGTCAGCCGGCAGCCGCAAACCGGCATGCAACGCGGCTCCAGACGTATCCTGAATGCAGTGATCCGGCCAGAGAATCTGCTGGCCGTGAGGCGTTGCGATCTGGTCGAACGCCCGGTGTCGCGGGTGGCTTGAGGCGAACGAGCAGTGCCCGGGGGGATGCCAGTCTTGGGTAAGAAAAACCTGCTCGAACCGCCCAATCGCGTCGTTGACCACCGGCAGCACTGCCTCGGCTTTCGGCACCGCCAGCGCACCACCGGCGCAGAAATCGTTTTGGATGTCGACGACAACGAGGGCTTCGCGGCCCGCGGCTGAATGGCCTTGGTGCATCACACGGACCAGGTGCAGTGTCGCGGTCAGCCGGGGGTCCATACCTGTCGCCGCCCGGTGCGGCAATCGGCAGGCCCGGAGACCTGCGGCATCTTTGGGATTGTTTTCAATCGTTCCGCCGCGGTTCGCCCGCCGCGATTGCCAGAGTCTATTCGGTGCCGGCTGCCGGACCATCAGCTGCTCAGGAACGTCGGTGATAAGTCGGTTGGCATGGCCGAGGTTGAGAGACCGGATGTGGAATAGCGGGGCAGTCATGGCGCCTGCCTTGCGGGAGAAGGGCGGGGATTGGTCCCGCCGCCAGTGCTGCCGCCGACCGCAGCGCTGGCTGCGTCTTTTCCGAAAGCTGAACGAAAACGCCGGTCGCCACCGGGTGCGGCGACCAGCAACGCCGAAACCGCCCCTTCCTTGTTGAGGGTTTGCCCACGTCGATCAGCAGCGGCCCGCCCGGGGCAGGCAGAGGCCGTGGATGGCTTTTTCCACGGACAGCTAGACTGCAGGGAGAAGGCGGCGGCCTTTTCCACCCGGGTCCACCCGCGCCGGCGGCACGAGACAGACCATGAACTCCCGCGACACCCCTGCCGATGACCGACGGCCGCCGGATGGCTACGGACAGGCCCACACCGACCCGCCTCCGGGATACGACTCGTGGAGTGAATACATGCAAAAGATCTCGGAACAGGCACAGGCAGCCATGCCCCCTGCGGCTGCCCCGACCGCCGCCGCCACTGATGCGTCCCTCACCGACGTGCTGGCTGAGATCCGGCAAACGCTGCTCGCAGACCGCGGTGGAAACGTCGCCAGCTACATTCCGGAACTCGCCCGGGTCGACCCCGATCCCTTCGGCATTGCAATGGTGGCCGTCGACGGCCGCTCCGTCGCGGTCGGTGACGTTGAGCAGCCCTTCACAATCCAGTCGGCTTCCAAACCGTTCGTTTACGGGCTGGCGATTGAAGAGCACGGCCGCGAGGGCGTGCTCGCCAAAATCGGGGTGCAGCCGGTCGAGGAGGCGTTCAATGCCATCGCCCTCGACGAGGCGACCAATCGGCCCTTCAACCCGATGATCAACGCCGGGGCAATCGCCGCCGCCGACCTGATCGGCGGCGGGAACGGGGACCAGCGGCTGGCCCGGCTGCTGACCGCCTTTGCCCGCGGCTGCGGTCATCCGGTCGAGGTGGACGAGGAGGTGTTTGCGTCGGAACGGGACACCGGCGAACGCAACCGGGCGCTCGCCCATCTGATGCGAAGCTTCGGCATGATCAGCGACCGGCTCGAGGAGACGCTCGAACTCTATTTCCAGCAGTGCAGCATCAACGTCACCTGCCGCGACCTGGCGATGCTCGGGGCCACCCTGGCGAATCAGGGCGTGAATCCGGTCACTGGCGAGCGGATGCTCAAGGCGAGCACGGTCCGCGACGTCCTCAGCGTGATGCACGGCTGCGGGATGTACAACTTCTCGGGTGAATGGGACCTCCGCATCGGCATTCCGGCAAAAAGCGGAGTCGGCGGCGGGATCGTCGGGGCAATTCCCGGCCTCGGCGGAATCGCGACCTTCTCACCCCGGCTCGACGAGAAGGGCAACAGCGTCCGCGGCATCGCCGCCTTCCGGA
>CAZIQV010000275.1:0-2737 GCA_964541275.1 uncultured Chitinophagaceae bacterium
GGTGGTGTGGAGCGTGCCGAAGACGACGTGGCCGGTCTCGGCGGCCGAGATCGCCGCTTCGATCGTTTCGAGGTCGCGGAGTTCGCCAACGAGAATCACGTCGGGATCCTGCCGCAGCGCCCGCCGCAGGGCCTCGGCAAATCCGGTCACGTCGGTGCCGACCTCCCGCTGATTGACCGTGCTCAATTTTGAATAGTGATAAAACTCGATCGGGTCTTCGATGGTGATGATGTGGTGGTCGTATTTCTGGTTGATGTAGTCGATCAGGCTGGCGAGGGTCGTCGACTTGCCCGAGCCGGTCGGGCCGGTCACCAGAAACAGCCCGCGGGGCCGAGTCACCATCCGTTTGCAGACCTCCGGCACGCCGAGTTGCTCGGGCGTGAGCATCTTGTTGGGAATCTGCCGCAGCACCATCGCGATCGAGCCCCGCTGCTTGAACACACTGACGCGAAAGCGGGCCATGTCGCCGAAGGCGAAGCCAAAGTCGGTTCCCCCCTTTTCGGCGAGTTCGGCCTGGCAGCGTTCCGGGGTGATCGACTTCATCAGGCCGTTGGTGTCGTCGGCGGTCAGCACCTTGGTCTTCTGCGGCTTCATGCCCCCATCCTGGCGGAAGACCGGCGGCTGGCCGACGGTGATGTGAATGTCGCTGACGCCCCCCTTCACCGCCGCGGTGAGGAGCTTGTCGATCATGATCGTGCCGCCGGCCTCCTCCGGCATCGCAAACTCGTCAGCAGCTGACTTGGCCCGGACACCGCTGCCCCGGTCGTCTTTCTGCTCATCCTCCTGCATGTCGAGTTCCAGCGGCATGTCGTCGCCGCCCGCCGACGCGGCGGCGGGCTCGGCCGACTTTTTCAGCACCAGCACCCGCGTCCCCGAGCCATCGACCACCTGCCCGGCAATCGGTCCCTGGGACGAGTTGAAGATGAACTTTTTCGGATCGGCCCCCGCCGGCATGATGGCAGCGATCAGGCTCTCCAACTCGTCGCCGGCAATCGGCTTGAGCTTCAGCTGACGCAGCTGCTCGTTGATCCGCAGCATCGGCGGCGCGTTCCCCGACAGCCGCAGCTCGGTGGCATGGTTGTCAAAGGCCACCTTGAGCAGCTTTTCGACCTGGGCGAATTCCGGGGAAGCGGCAACGCTCATGATGTCGTCAATTCCTGAAAAGTCCTGAAAAACGGGAAGGCGTTCCGGACGCCAACGAGCGATCGCCGCAGCCGCAGACCACCGTACAAGCCGGCTCCGATCGCCACCGACAGACGGGTCACCCTCCGGGAGCAATAATACTCAAGGCTGGCTGCCACTTTCTGCCCGGCCGGGCCGGCGAGCCACAATATGACCGCAGGACCGCCCAACCGCCAAACGGGCACACAAGAATTGAATCTGCTGCCGGGCGGCAAGCAGATCGGCAGACTGTCCCCAATCATCGACCGACCCTCAAAATGCCACCGGGCCGGCCCCTGACAGCGGCCCGGCGGCAATGACGGAGCATGCTCCGTTACCTATTTTGCCTGAAAACTCCGAGCGTGTCACGCCTCTGGATCGCCCGCGATTTTTTGACTGCGAGTTTTGCTAGGATTTCGTGATGCTTCGCCACGCTCCGCCTTCTGTCGAAACCGTCGAAACCGTCGAAACGGCAGAAACGCAGCGGTGGTTGCCCGAGCAGCGATACGCTGCCCAGCGGCTGATCTGGCTCGTCGACCCGATCGGCGCAATTCCGGGCGAAGGCCTGCTTCCCTCCCGAACCTGGTCGATTGCCCGGGCACTGGTGGCCGCCGGTCACGGCGTGGTCTGGTGGACGAGCGGCTTTAGCCACACCCGGAAAATCCCGCGGAACCCGCCGCTGCATATTTTCGCCGAAGAAGGCTTCCGCGTTCGGCTGATCGCCGCCCGGCCCTACCGGGGAGACTTTTCGCTCGGCCGCTTTGCCAGTCACCGCGACTTTGCCCGCACCTTTGAGCGGGTTGCCTGCGAATCGGTCGCTGCCGGGCAGTTGGAGCGGCCCGACCTGGTGCTGGCGACGCTGCCCCCGCCCGACTCGGCCGAAGCGGCCGAACGCATCGCCCGCCGGCTTGACGCTGAGTTTGTCGTTGATGTGGCGGAAATCTGGCCCGAGACGCTCCAGCCGCTGATACCCGGCCCGGCCTGGCTGGCCGCGGCGGCCCGGCGGATCTTGTTTCCCGGAATCCGCCGCCGTTGCCGATTGCTGCTCGGCCGGACCAACGCGGTGCTGGCCGGCTCGCAGACGACCGCAGCCCGCCTGTCAACGGTCGCTCCGGCTGCCGCTGTCAACGTGGTGCCGATCGGCTCGTATGTTCAGGACTACATGCCGCCGAGGCCGCTGATTGATCAGGTCCCCCCGCCGGGACGAAACGGGCGGCAGCCGGCCAGCCAGGCAGCCCCGGCCCTGGCCGTTGCGGTGGCGGGCGACCTTGACGACCGGGCCGACCTCCTCAGTCTCGTCGACCTGGCGCGGGCGCTGAGCCGACAGCAGACGCCTGCAACGCTGCATGTCATCGGTGGCGGCCGCTGGATGCCGAAACTCATCTCGGTGGCCCCATTGGTGAAGGGCAGCTGCAGGATCGTCGCCCACGGCATGCTCGACCGCAGCCGGTACGTTGCCCGGCTTGCCGACTGCCAGGTCGGGCTGGTGCTGCCGGGTCTGCTGGCGCGGTTGCCGCTGCCGGCGGTCGCCTGCGACTATGCCGCGGCGGGACTGGCGGTGGTACTCGCCGGCGCC
>CAZIQV010000276.1:0-2718 GCA_964541275.1 uncultured Chitinophagaceae bacterium
GGAGGGTGGGTGTTCAAGCGGTGTTTGCGGCCCGGACGAAACCAGCGTGCAGGGGAGTGGATGAGATGAACGTGATCGCCGTATTTCCAGATTTGGCCGCCAGCTCCCGGCACGCGCGAGCCGACAGGCCGGCCGCTGAAGGTCCGGCAGAGACGGCCGCGGCAGATGCCGACGGCCCGCCGCGGCCGCTGCCGGCTCCCAGTCCGCCGGCCTCCCCGCGCCGGAGCTCGCGAGCCGCGGTCCGCCGACCCCGCCGCCGGCAGCAGGGCGAGCATCGCCTGGCACCGCCGAATCGGCTGCAGTCGCTGTGGGCCGTGTGGCGGCGGCCGGAGCCCCGGAATCGGCAGGGTGGGCAGTGGACTGCGGTCACGCTGCTCGCGGCGGTTGCTGCTGCTGTCTGGGCCACGGTGCTCGTCAGCGAGCGGCAGCCGGTGCCCTCCGGCGGATCGCGTCAGTCCGCATCCTCAGCTGCTTTCCAGATCGCCTCTGACAGACCACCGGCCGACGCGTCCGGGGAGCCGCTCCGCCAATGACACCCGACCTCCTCGACGAAGCCTTTCTGCGGGCTGCCTCCGGGCGACAAGCGGCCGGCGAGGTTGCCCCGCCGGCTCGTGGAAGCCTCGAGTCTGCGGCCGCCGCCACCGTTTCCGAGCCGCGACCTCCGGCCGGTTCCCGCGGCGGTGCGGTCCCGTCGGCCTCCGCCGGGCAGGCGGCCGACGAGCCTGACGGGCCGCTTGGCGACCTGCTCGAGCGGTTTCCCGAACGGTGGTCAGCGGTCGTCACCGTGGTTGAAGCGGCCGCCCGGTCCGGGCACCGCACGATCGCCGTCGCCGGCCACCGGCCAGCTGAGGGCAGGACGACGCTCGTCAGGGGCCTGGCCCTGCTGCTGACCCGACGAGACTGGCAGGTGTCGGTCTATGCCACGGCCACCGCCTGGTGGCAGGAGCTTGTCGGGGACGCCGCGACCTGGCAGTGGCGGGAGCCCCGGGCAGTGGCGGACCCCCGCGATCTCGTTCTCGTCGATGCCGGCATCTGGTTTCCGCCCGGTCCCCTGCGGCGGCAGCAGTTGCTCTTGACGATGTTTGGATACGACGCGGTGCTGCTGGTGCGGCAGGGAAACCAGCCGGCCTCCCCCGGCCGTGACCGCCTGATCGAGCAGGCCGGCCTCGCGCCGCTGGGTGAGGTCGTGAGCTTTGCGTCAGCCTGCTCGCTGTCGAGGGCCGCATGACCACGCCCGATCGACGCGAGCTCGCTCGTTGCGGTGTCCGGGCCTCGTCGGCTGAACGCACGGCCGGAGGCCAACAGGCCGCCCTCGCCCGACTCCTGCACGCGGTCGGCCAGGCGGGAGGCCTCGCCGTGCTCTGCGGCCCCGGCGGTGCTGGGGTTTCGACCGTGCTGGGGAGGCTGGCTGCGGAAGTCGACGCATCAGGCGGCACCGTCGTCCGGCTTTCAGCGACCGAATTCGACCGGGGCGCGGCTCCGCTGCCCGCGATCCGGGCCGGTGCGGCGGTTGCCTCCGTGGTGACGATCCTGCTTGACGATGCCCATCGGGCGGCCGATGGACAACTCGGCGTGTTCGTGCGTCGGGTCCGGGATGAATTGCCCGCCGCCAGTATGGTGCTGGCCGGACAAGGCCGGCTTTTGACCCTGTTGGCCCGCGAGGGGGATCTCGGTGGTCGGGCCCCGCTGCGGGCGACTGTGCGGCCGTGGTCTGCCGCCGAAACCGAGGCGGTCGTCACCGCCAGCCTGGAGGCTGCCGGCGTCGCGTACGAGGCGTTGGTCCCGGCGACGATCCACGAAATCGCCGCCGGCATTCCCCGAGGGATTTTCCAGCTGCTCGAAACCGCTCTGCTGGTGACGGCCGTCCAGCCAGCCCGGCAACTCCAGGCCGGGGATCTTGAACAGATGCACGAAAGCCTCAGCCTGGCGGCGGCGTGAGCACCGCGGTGCCGTGCCGATCGGCGGCGAACGCGGCCATCGCCGGGTCGACCGGTCGCCCGGCGATCATGTCGGCCACAGCGACCGCCGTGCCGGTCGAAAGATGCAGGCCGGCCCGGTAGTGGCCCGTCGCAACCCAGGCGTTGTCGAACCCGGGAATCGGGCCGATCGTCGGCCGCCCGTCGGCCGCCCCCGGCCGCAGACCCGCCCATGACAGTTCCGCCGCGCCGAGCCGGGTCTGGGGCAGAAGCCGCCGCACGAGCTGTTCGAGTCGGCCGATCGCCTCCGGCGTCGTGGTGGTGTCGTAGCCGGCATCCTCGATCGTCGAGCCGACCAAGAGCCGGCCGTCTTCTCGGGGAATCAGATAGTCGTAGCCGGCACCGAGGTTCACCACCCGCGACAGGCAGCCCGGCGGGATCCGGTGCAGCAGGATCTGACCCCGCCAGGGCCGCGTCGGCAGGTCGAGGCCGAGGTGAGCCAGCAGCCCCTGAGACCAGGCCCCTGCGGCGAGACAGACCACGTCGGCGGTGACCGTCTGGCTGCGACCGTCCGGCTGGGCAAACCGCACCGCTGTGATTCGGCCGGCGCTGCACTCGATGCCGGCGACCGTGGCGTTGTCGACAACGATCACGCCCCGGCTGCGGCACGAGGACCGCAGGGCGGCGAGGTGCCGGGGCGGTCGAAGCTGGGTCTCGTCGGGCAGGTGGCAGCCGCCGAGGACGGTGCCGGCCGCCACCGCTGCCCCGAGGGCCGGCTCAAGCCGGGCGATCTCGTCAGCTA
>CAZIQV010000277.1:0-2690 GCA_964541275.1 uncultured Chitinophagaceae bacterium
AGCCGGTTCTATGACGCCTACAACGAGATCTTCCCGCCGATGCCGCCGGACGATCCAACGGCCCACCGCTACATGCACTGCGTCGATGGCAAGCACGGCTTTGCCCGCTGGCACATCAACGGCGACCGGACGACGCTCGACAATCCGAGCTGGCGGAGCCGACTCTGCGAAGTGGTTGAACTGACCGATGCGGGGGCGATCCCGCTGAATGTCGAGTCGGCCATGAAGCTGGCCTACCTCAATTCGATCAACTGGTGGGACCAGCTGCAGACGCTCTACCTGTCGGCCCTCGATGTCAGCACCGAGCGGTTTCGGTTTGATGTCCAGTTCATCGACAGCGGGAACACCACAGAATACCGCAACCGCGGTCCGCTCAATCCCAACGGCCAGGTGACGCGGTGGCGAACCCAGACCGACCTCCGGGCCCGGCGGTACCTCGCGACCGCCGGTGAACTTGCCGTCGGTCTGGTCAACACGGTCGTCTGGCAGTTTGCCGGTCCGAACCAATACACGAACGCGTCGCTGCTGAACTTCAATTTCGTTCAGCCATTGCTGCAAAACAGCGGCCGCTCGATCGCACTGGAGCCGTTGACGATCGTCGAACGGGCCTTGCTCGCCAATCTTCGGCGGCTGCAGTTCTATCGCCAGGGCTTCTATCTGCAGGTGATTTTCGGATCGCCTGCGCCGCCGCAGCTGCAGCGTCGCGGCGGATTCTTCGGCGGGACGGGATTCGAGGGATTCACCGGCACCGGGGTCGGCGGGTTCGGCAACATCGGCGGGGTGTTCTTCGGCGGCCAGGGCACCGGGCTGCAGACCGGTGGCGGCGGCACGGGCGGGGCCGGCTTCGCGGGCGGTGGAGCCGGCTCGGCCGGCGGCTTCATCGGCCTGTTGCAGACCCGGCAGCAGATCCGCAACGCCGAGCAGAATCTGGCGGCCCAACTGCGGGCGCTCGCCCAGCTTGATGCGAATCTGGAGGCGGGTCTTGTCGGCATCGACCAGGTGGATCAGCTGCGGCAGAGCGTGGAGACCAATCGGGCCACCCTGCTGCAGGCCAAAACGACGCTGGCCAACCAGATTGAGAATTTCAAGGTCAACGTCCTCAACATCCCGGCCGACACGGCGATGGCGCTCGATGAGGCCTTCATCCAGCGGTTTCAGTTCATCAGCCCGGAGATGCAGTCGCTGCAGAACGACATCGGCGATTTTCTTGCGGTGTACTCCTTCGGCGCGGAGGAGCCGCTGAAGGAGGTCGACGACCCGCGGCAGGATAAGCCGGGTGATGATCCCGCCGCCGGCGATCTGGTGCCCCCCGCGGTCGATCAGCAGGAGGCTGAGCCGCTGCTGCTGCCGGCCCCGGCTGGCACCGCTGAGGAGCCGCCGCAACCGGCCGCCGACACGGAGCAGGACGCCGACCTCCCGCTGGCCGCCGCCACCGAAGCCCTCAAGGCCGCCGTTGACCGGAGCCTGATTACGAAGGCGCTTGAGAATCTCGATGCCCTCCGGGAACGGGTTGAGGAGCAGGCCGCCAATGTCGATGCTGATCTCGAGCGGGTGGCGGTCGCCGCCGCCCTCCGGATTGCCGGTATGCGGGATTCGGAACGGGAGACGTTTGACCGCGAGCTGCGGCTGCTGGCGGACGACCTCGATCGGGTCCGAAATCGGATCGATGAGAATGAGACGACGATTCGCAAGCTCGGCGACCAGCTGACTGCCGAGAACCTCCGCCAGACCGCCGATCGGGTTGTGGAACTGGTCGCCGAGATCGCCGCTGCCGTCGACGAGATGTCGCTGATTCAGGCCCGCGCCCGGGTCGAGGCCGTCACAATCGAGCCGGAGCGGATCGACCCCGATCTGGCCTATGAGATTGCCCGGGCGAACCGGCTCGACTGGATGAACAACCGGGCCGCGCTCGTCGATCAATGGCGGCTGATCCAGTTCAACGCGATGAAGCTTTTGGCAGGGCTCGATCTCGAGATCGACGGCGACCTCAGCACCACCGGGGTCAATCCGGCCCGTTTCCGGGCCCCGACTGGGGCAATGGGGGGGCGGCTGCGGTTCGACGCGCCGCTGACGAGGCTGCTGGAGCGGAACAATTTCCGGCAGGCCATCCTCGACTATCAGCAGGTCCGTCGGCAGCAAATTCGCTATGAAGACCGGATCAAGCTCTCGATCCGCCAACTCTTGCGGCAGTTGGAACTCGACGAGCGGAACCTCGAAACCCAGCGGCGGGCGGTGATCATCGCGATCCGCCGGGTCGACCAGACCAGGCTGACCCTCAGCCAGCCGGCCCCGCCGCCGCCGCCGCCGAGCCCGGACGGAACCATTCCGCTGATCGATGCTGCTGCCGGGCAGCTCTCCCCGACGGCGACGCTCAATCTGATTTATGCCTTCAACGACCTGCGCAGTACGCAGGACGCGCTGACGAGCATCTGGATCAACTACTATGCCACCCGCGCGTCGTTGGCTCAGCAGCTCGGCGTGATGGACCTCGACGAGAACGGCATCTGGATCGAGCAGCCGTTCGCGATGGCGGAGCGGTCGCAGGAGGAGGAGATGCCGCTGCCGCCGCCGGTGCCTCAGGAGTGGCTCGATCACCTTGAAGAGATCGATCCGCCCCCGCCGCTGCCCCGGGATGCCGACATCAAAGTGCAGGACCCGCCCGGCATGCTGCCGAGCATCATCGCCAAAGC
>CAZIQV010000278.1:0-2680 GCA_964541275.1 uncultured Chitinophagaceae bacterium
TACGCCCTCCGGCTCAGCGGCGGCGGGACAACCAAGCTCTCCTTCCTGTGGATGGAAGCGGCCGATCCGCAAGGCCGTCAGCGGCCGCACCGTTGGACGAGCAAGGCCGCCGTTCCGGTTGACGGACGCTGGCATCATGTCGCGGTGATCTACACGTTTGGCACCGGTGACGACGCCGTCGGCTTCATCGACGGCAAGCAGACTGGTGGAACCTGGGACATGCTGGGCAATTCCGCCGCCGCTCCGGTCACCGACAACGATGACCTCTGGATCGGTGGCTCGTACGGCAGCGGCCACCTCTTTCCCGGGCTGATCGATGGACTTGTCATTTACCGGGGCAGCCTGCCGGCCGCGGTCATCGCTGAGCGAACCGCCTGGGTCGACAGCCAGCGGCCGGGGCTTCCCTGGCCGCCCGAAGATCTCCCGGTCGCGGAGCAGACCACCCGGGTGGCCATCTCTGATCTGCCCATGCGGAGCTGGTTCGCGGAGCCAACCCACACCGAGCCGACGTTCACCTGTGACGGCTTTGCCCTCACCCGGCTGCCGAACCGCTACAACGACCGCGGCCTGATCAGCGACCGCCCCGGGGGCTCGATGGTCCGGCTGGCAACAACGACGGCGTTGCCGAAGGGAACCTGCCGGCTCCTGCTCCGGAGCCTCGACGCCGCCCGTGTCTATCTCGATGACACGCTGCTGGTTGAACAGAAGACTCGGCCCAAACCGAGTGGTTCGGCCCACGGCCGACTCGACGAGCTGGCCGCGCCGCCCGCCGGCGTGGTCCAACAGACGGCCGCCCACCTCGACACTGTGGTCGAGTTCGAATCTGACGGGCGTCCGCACCGCTTTGAGGCCTATCGACTGCTTGGCGGCGAGGGACGGGTGCCGCAGTTGGGAGAATTTCTGGTCGCTGTCGCCGCCCAGGGCGAGCCCTTCAAGGTTTTGGGAGCCGAGTGGCAGCCTGATGACACCAACTGGCAGCGTCTCCTCGACCGGGAGACCATGCTGGTGACCGACTGGAACCGCGCGGCCCGCAACGCCCTCGATGCCGCTGAAGATGCCCGCTGGGCCCGCCGCCACGACGAGGCTGCTCTGGGTGCGGACCCGCCGGTCGTACTGCCAGCTGTCAACAATGAGCGGCAGATCGGCAATTCGATCGACCGGTTCATCCAGGCCCGGCTCGAAGCCGAGGGTCTCGAGCCGATGCCGCTGCTTGACGATGACGCCTTCCTGCGGCGGGCCACGCTCGACCTGACTGGACGGATTCCGACACTGGTCGAACTGCGACAGCTCGGCCGCCATCTGGACGACCCTCCTCCCCTGGACCGCGCACGGGTCATCGACAACCTGCTGGCCTCGCCCGAGTGGGCGGACCACTGGACGCCGTACTGGCTCGACGTCCTGGCGGAGAACCCGGCACTCACCAAGCCAACCCTCAACAACACCGGTCCGTTTCGCTGGTACATCCACGACGCGCTTATCGACAACTGGGGCATGGACCGGTTTGTGACGAACCTGATCCTGATGGAGGGCAGTCCCCACCTCGGCGGCCCTGCCGGCTTCGGGCTCGCCTCGCAGAACGACGTGCCGATGGCGGCAAAGGCCCATATCCTCGGCACCGCGTTTCTCGGTGTCGAAATGAAGTGCGCCCGTTGCCACGACGCACCGAATCATCCGTTCCGGCAGGAAGAGCTGTTCTCACTGGCGGCGATGCTCGAGCGGAAACCGCTGCAGGTACCCGCGAGTAGCAGCATCCCGGCCACCCCGGCCGAGCTGGAGGAGATGCTGGTCACCGTGTCGATCAAGCCGGGTGAGAAAATCTCGCCAGCCTGGCCCTTCGAGCAGTTTGCCAGCCCGACCGACTCCGCCGCAGATTCCCGGGCGCGGCTCGCCGAGGCGATCACCTCCCCGCAGAACCTCCGGTTTCGCGAGGTGCTCGCCAACCGGCTCTGGACGCGGCTGATCGGGGTTGGGTTGGTCTCGGAGACGAGCGATTGGACCGACCGCGAGGCGTCACACCCCGACCTGCTGCGGTTTTTGGCCCGGGAACTCCTGGTCAGCGGCGACGACATGAAGCACCTTGCCCGGCTGATCATGCAATCGCGGGTGTATCAGCGTCAGGTCGTGCCGGGGCTCGCCCCCTACGCTGACGCCGCCAGCGAACTCCGCGGGCCAATCCGCCGCCGGCTCACCGCCGAGCAGCTGGTCGATTCGCTGCACACGGCGACCGGCCAGCCGATGCGGGGAGAGGTGCAGGGCTTTGGACAGGATGGCTCGCAGCCGCGGAAGACGTTCCTCGAACTCGGCCGGCCCGCCCGGGCCTGGCAGCTGGTCTGCACCGCGAGCGAGCGAGACCGCAACTCGCTGCGACTGCCCGAGGTCGACATGCTCAACGAACTGCTTGAAGCCTATGGCTGGCGGCCGCAGCGGCAGGATCCTCAGGACCGGCCGGGCACGGCCCCCACGCCGCTGCAGCCGCTGATGCTCGCCAACGGCCCGGCCGCCGCCCGGCTGCTCGACGCCACGCCGGGAAGCCTGCTAACCCGCGAGGCGGTGGCCGCCGACACCCCAGAGGCGTTCATCCACACCGTCAGCCTCGCTGTGCTTGGCCGCCGGGCAACCGACCGCGAACTGGAGCGGTTCCTGCCGTTGATTGCCGCCGATTTCACCGCCCGGCTCACCG
>CAZIQV010000279.1:0-2644 GCA_964541275.1 uncultured Chitinophagaceae bacterium
CGCCCCCGACATCGACTGCGTGGTCTACATCACCGCACCGGGCACCACCGCCCAGACACCGCTGGCCGGCCGCATCGTGCCGGTCAAGATGGTCGCGGCCGCCGGGTACGATCTCGCAGGTGCGGCTGACGTGTGACCGGCCCCGGTCGCGGGAATCGCCGGGTGTCCTCCAGAGGCTTCTGAGCGGCGGGCGGGTCGGTCGGGCGCGGCGTGCCCGGAAGGCGGTGCGCAACGCAGGCTGGCTCGCCGAATAGCCGCCGATCGATCGGCTGGGGTATGGTTACAAAGGAAACCATCACCGCCCGCCGCCGCCCGCCTCATGCCCGCTCAGCCAGTCCTTGACCGTGTCTGGACCGTCCCGAACCTGATCTCGCTGGCGCGGCTGGCGTTGGCGGTCGTCCTGTTTCTGGTCATCGAGGGGGCTGCCGGACCGCAGCCGCTGGCAGCCCTGGTGCTGTTCGTGGTCGCGGCCGCCACTGACTGGGTTGACGGCTGGTACGCCCGGCGGTTCAACCAGGTCAGCCGGCTCGGCCGCATCTTCGATCCGCTCGTCGACAAGGTGATCGTCTGCGGAACGTTTGTGCTGCTGGCTGACCGCACCGGGTCGGCCCTGCTGCCCTGGATGGCGGTGGTGATCGTCGTCCGCGAACTGGTAGTCACGGCGATCCGGGCGGAGATGGAACGGGCCGGCCGCGACTTCTCCGCCGGCTGGTCGGGCAAGCTCAAGATGGTTTTGCAGTGCGGGGCAATCGGCCTGGAACTCGGCAGCCGCTGCTGGCCCGACCTCACTGTCGGCGGCCTCTCGGTCCATGCCGCGGCCGTCGCTGTCGCCTGGTTCGCGGTCCTGACAACAATCTGGTCGGGTGCGGAATATGTCATCGCCGCCCGGCCGCTGCTGAGGCCGAACCAGTGACCCCGTTTCTCGGTCCGATCGCGATCGCCGCCTGCCTGGCCAGTGGCCTGGGGATTCTGCGGCTCGGCCTGCGGGCGTGGGCGGGCCGGCCGCTGGTGCCGCCGCGGCCGCAGCGGCCGGTGCCCTGGAGCGGGGCCGATGTCGCCGGACTGTTTGTGCTGTTTCTGCTCTGCCAGGCCGCCATCGGGGCGGTGTTGGCCGCGGTGCTGGGAGGAGAGTCAACCGCACCCGGCGCCGCCGCTTCGCACAGCCTCGGACCCCGCCTGCTGGCCAATGCCCTGTCGATGCTCGGCTTTACGCTGATCGCGGCGCTGGTGCTGTGGCAACGGGGGGCGACTGTCGCCGATCTCGGCCTTGCCGACCCGCGTCCGGCGGAGGGCCTCTGGCTCGCCGTCGCCACCTGGGTGATCATCGTGCCGCCGCTGCTGGCGGTCGCCGCTGTGCTCGACCGCTATGTCGTCTCCTACCGGCACCCGGTCATTGACTTCCTCGCTGCTGACCGCAGCACGCTGGCGGTCGGCCTGGTCCTGTTTTCGGCGATCGTCGCCGCCCCGGTCGCCGAGGAGTTTTTCTTCCGCCGGGTGCTCCAGGGCTGGCTGGAACGCCGGATCGGCGGCCGGGCTCTGGTCGTCTCGGCCGTCGCCTTTGGCCTGGCCCATGCCGGCCACGGCTTTGGCTGGCTGCCGCTGATCGGCTTTGGGCTTGCCACCGGCTACCTCGCCCGCCAGCGGGGCACCATCCTGCCTTGCATCGTCGTCCACGCCCTGTTCAACGCTGTCAGCGTCTGCCTGTTGCTGCTCGGCCGTCCGGAAGCCGGGCCGTCGGGTTGAATCGCCGCCGGTGAAAAACCGATCTAGTGATGACGCGGGAGGTCGGAGACACTCTCAGGCGACCATGGCGGCCGGGCCGGCCGCGGCGAAATCGAGGAACGACAATGGGCAACCGCGGGCTGACGACGACGGCGACCGATTGGCTGGCTTATCTGGCCGTGCGGGCGGCAATCTGCATCGTGCAGGCGCTGCCGCGGCCGTTTCTGGAGCGGCAGGCGCGGGGCTGGTCCGACTTTCTGGCCAATCGGGTGAAGATCCGCCGGACCGTCGTCCGCGATAACCTCCGACAGGCCTTTCCCGACTGGACCGACGAGCAGTGCCGCGACACGGCCCGGGCGATGTGGGAGCACCTGTTACTGATGGTCGTCGAGATCGCCCACGCGCCGCGGGTGATTCGCAAGACGACCTGGCGGCGGCATCTGCGGGTCGAGGGCATGGAGACCCTCGTCCGGACGCTTTGGCTCGACCGCCCCAAGGTCGTGCTGTCGGGGCATTTCGGGAACTTTGAACTGGCGGCCTACCTGTTTGGTGTGTTTGGCTTCAAGCTGTTTTCGGTCGCCCGCGAACTCGACAACCCGCTGCTCGACCGCTTCGTCACCGAGTTTCGCGAGTCGCGAGGCCAGACGATCCTGCCCAAGCGGGGCAGCGCCCCCGACGTCGCCGCCGTGCTCGACGAGCAGGGGGCGATCGGTCTGCTCGGCGATCAGGCGGCGGGGCCGAAGGGCTGCCGGGTCGATTTCTTCGGTCGGCCGGCAAGTGTCCACAAGGCGATCGGGGTCTTCGCGCTCTCGTCGGAAGCACCGGTGCTTGTCTGCTCGGCGACCCGGCGGGCCGGACTGTTCAGTCTCGACCTGCGGGTTGAGGGGCTGCTCGACCCGCGGAGCGACTGTCCCGAGGCCGC
>CAZIQV010000280.1:0-2642 GCA_964541275.1 uncultured Chitinophagaceae bacterium
AGGGCCGCGACCAAGGCTCGGTTGTCTTTCCGGGAGCGGGCCTGAAGATTTTCCTCGTCGCCGCGCCGGAGGAACGGGCCCGGAGGCGGCACCAGGAACGGCTCGCCCGAGGCGATTGCAGCCAGTCGGTCGGCGAGATTCTCGATGCCCAGACCCGCCGCGATGACGGCGACCGCCGACGGCCCGTGGGCGCAATGCAGGCCGCCGCAGATGCGATCGTCGTCGAGACCGATGGCCGCTCGCTTGACGAGGTGGTCGAACAGATCCTCGCCCTCGCCGCCGATCGCGGGCTGGTGCCGCAACGGTCCGACGCCACGACAGCCCCGCCTCAAGCGACCTGACGATGACCGCCCCCGACGCCGCCACCAATTCCTCGCCCGGCCGCCGGGGCGGTCATCCGATCTGGTGGGGACGGCTGCTCTACGACCTGCTCTGGGTGCTGACCCGGGCCCTGGCCGTGTCGCTGTTGGGATTCCGCCGGGGCCGCCCCGGACCGCTGCCGGCGACCGGGGGGCTGCTCGTGCTCGCCAGCCACCAGAGCCATCTCGACCCGCTGCTGCTGGGGTTGGCAACCGACCGCCGGCTCTCCAGCCTCGCCCGCAGTTCCCTGTTTCGGTTCGGGCCGTTCGGGCGGGTGATCACGGCGCTCGATGCGATTCCGATCAACCGCGAGGCCTCGACGGTCCAGGCGATGAAGACGGTGATCGGTCGGCTCCGGGAGGGGGCGGCGGTGATCGTCTTTCCGGAGGGAACCCGCACGGCGACGGGGCGGCTTGGCGAGATCAAAGGAGGCTTTGCGGTGCTCGCCAAACGGGGACGGGTGCCGATTGCACCGGTCGCCATCGTGGGAGCGTACGAGTGCTGGCCGCGGTCGCGACTGCTGCCCCGGCCGGGTCGGATCCGGCTGGAGTTCGGGCCGGTGATTCCCGCGGCCGAGGTCGCCGCGCTCGATGAGCGGCAACTCGTCGAGCGATGCAGCGAGTCGCTGCAGGCACTCGACCGCCGGGCTCGACAACTGCGGGCAGGCTGCGCGAATTGTACGGACGAGGCGGACGATGGGATGGGGCTGAACTCGGCAGGCTGACCGTGCCGATTCCCCCCCTGTCAGTCGGTGTGGCGGCGGCTGGCCTGACCCACGCTCCCCAACCCTGCAGCGACTCATGAAGACCCGATCTGTCAGCCGACGCCCCCAGCGGCCTTTTTCCGCCTTTGCATCGTCTGAAAACAACGCCACCTGCCGCGATCGTCGACCGCCACAGCGGACGGCGGCAGGATTTCTCCCGAGGCTGCGAGGGCTGTTGCTGCCGCTCGCCGCGGCTGTCGTGGCGGTTCCCATGACCGTTCGAGCCTCCGATCTTCTTGGCGTCGCGGCGGTCCCGGTGCCGGGCGCCGGGACGAAAATCGACTTTGTCGGCGACACCTTCGAAGCGGATGATTGGCGGTTTTTCCACAATCATCCCAAGAGCTCCCGGGAGGAGGACGGCCAGGCCCGCGGGCCGCTCGGGGGCTCAGCCAACCGCCGCCTGCAGGAGGGACCGGAGCGGGGCCAGCCCGATCTGCTCGAGACGATCGCCACGCCGCCGGGCGGCCTCGAGGGCAGCAGCCGGGCGCTTTTGCTGCGAACGCTCCACAGCGGTGTGCCGGGCACTTACGCTCGGGCGGTGCAGCAGGACGACCTGATCTGCGGCATCACCACGCGGCTCGGCTCGCAGATTCCGGTGCAGGAGATTCCCAGCTGCGTCGTCCGGGTCTGGCTGCCGCCTGCCGACGAGTGGGAGGATCGGAGCGGACCGCACTTCGGCATCCGGCTTGGTGTTCGCACCACCACGCTGGAGCAGAACCGGGGATTCTTCGCCAGCGGCACGTCGGCCGTGGTCGAGCCCTACTGGCCCGGCATGTGGATCCACTTTCGCAGCGAGACATCGCGGGGCGTCGAGACCGACTCGGCGCTGTTGAAGGTGCGGGGCGACCGCCGCGGCATCGACTTTCCGGTCAAGGACATCCCCGCGGAGCAGTTTGGCTGGTGGACTTTTGGCATGTCGCTGTCGGGCGACGGGCAGGTGCACTACTTCGCCAGTCCCGGGGTCGACGACCTGACCGCGGCCGACCACCTGACCAGCCAGTTCCCGTACGGCTTCCGGGCCGAGCGGCTCAACTCATTTTTCTTTAACGTCTGCAACCTCAATGACGGGCGGACCTGGTCGACGCCCTTCGTGATCGACGACCCGGCAGTCCATGTTGTCCATGCCCGCCGGGTCGAGCAGCTTGTCGAGCGTCGCGAGGCCTACGAACAGCGGCGGCAGCGTCGCCGGGCATCCCGCAGCCGCAGCATGCGTTGACCGCCCGCGGATAAAGCCTCCCGCCGCAGGATGTGGCAACCGGTGCTGCCCCGGCGGACTCTCGTTTTGCCCGGCTCTGCAGACAAAGGCCACTGCTGGCAATCGTGTTCGGCCCACGAGGTGCTGGACAATCGAATGAGCACCAGACAACTCTCCGTCCTGCCGCAGATTTATTGCCGCGGCTTCGCCCCTCCCAGTGAAACAGAGCCCATGCATTGAAATCCGAACTGCACGCTGAGGGAAACCGCGTTTTCAAGCCAGAGACGCGTTCCCTCAGTTCGCGCTCGGGCTTGCCGGGGTCCC
>CAZIQV010000281.1:0-2607 GCA_964541275.1 uncultured Chitinophagaceae bacterium
AACTGATCAACCACGGCCTTTCCTCGGCGGGGCTCTTTGCCCTGGTCGGCATGCTCTATGAGCGGTTCCACACCCGGTCGATCGCCAGCCTCGGCGGGGTGGCGGCAAAGGCGCCCTGGCTGACGGTGCTGTTTGTGCTGTTTACCTTTTCGAGCATCGGCCTGCCGGGCCTCAACGGCTTTGTCGGCGAGTTCATGATTCTTGCCGGATCGTTTCAGCGGGCCTGGACCGGGGTCGCCGTCGGGCTTGAACAGAGCTATCTCATCCTGGCGGTGATGGGTGTTGTCGGCGTGGTGCTGGGTGCCTGGTACATGCTCTGGGCGGTTGAGCGGGTTTTCTTCGGCGTCTCCCGGCTGCCGCCGTCTTCGCAGGCCGACGCTGATTCGGACGAATCACTCGACCTTCGTTGGCATGAGATCGCAGCACTGGCTCCGCTGGCCGTTTTTGTCCTCTGGATCGGACTGACGCCGGCCGGCTTTCTCGGCCCCCCTGCCGCGACGGTTCGCAAGCTGACGCTCGCCTCGAGCGCGGCGTTTGCCGAACAGATGCAACTGCCACCCCAAGCCGAGCCCCGCGACCCCGAAATGTTCACCGCGCCAGTTGCTCCCCGGCAAGAGTCCGTGCAGGAACTGGCGACCGTCGCTCCCCCGACCCCTGCGGCCAACGAATGACCACCTCCGCCGGAACACTGCTGCTGCTGGCACCCGAAATCGTGTTGGTGCTCGCGGCCCTCGTCGCCTACCTCGCCGCTGCCTTCGGCGGTCTGAGATCGGGATGGCTCGTCGCGGTGATCGGGCTGGGCCTCGCCCTGTTGACGGCCGGAGGCCAGCCGCCGGACGGCAGTGCGATCTCATCCGGACCGATCACCCTCGACGGCTTCTCGGCCTTTATCCGGCTGCTGGCGTTTGGCTCGGGCCTGCTGCTGGCGTTCGTGCAGGCGGGCGACCACTGGCGGGCGGCGGTGCAGCCCGACGGTGGCGGCCGGCGGCTCGGCTCGGGGGAGGAGGCCGGAACGTTTCTGGTGCTGTTGGCCGGACTGTCGATCATCGGACTGGCCAACGATCTGGTGCTGCTGTTCATCGGCCTCGAACTGGTGTCGATCCCAACGTACATCCTGCTGGCGTTGAAGCGGACCGACGCCGCCGGGCAGGAAGCGAGCCTGAAGTATTTTTTCCTGTCGCTGGTCGCTTCGGCCTTGTTTCTCTATTCGGTTGTCTGCCTCTACGGACTCGGCGGCTCGACTTCGCTCCCGGCAATCGGCAGCCAGTTGCGAGCCCTCGGCAACGGCGGCCCCGCTGCCGCTGCCGGCGACCTGATGGTCGGCACCGTCACCGCAAGCATGGCGGCGGTCCTGCTGCCGGTCACCCTCGGCATGGCCCTGGCAGGCGCCGCCTTCCGGCTGGCCGCCGTGCCGATGCATTTTTATGCGCCGGACGTCTATGAAGGCACCAGTCCGAGCAACGCGGCTGTGCTCTCGACACTCCCCAAGGTCGCCGGCGTCGTGGTGCTCGCCCGGGTGGTCGCCCTGGCAATTCCGCCTCTTGGCAGCGGCGAGTCAGCCGGTCCGGTGGCTGCCACGCTGCTTGCGCACGCCTGGCATGCGCTGGCGATTGTCGCGGCGGTGACGATGACCGTCGGCAACTGCATGGCTCTGCTGCAGACAAATCTGCGGCGATTGCTGGCCTGTTCGTCGATCGCCCACGCCGGCTACCTGCTCGTCGGCCTCGCTGCCGCCGCGGCGGTCGGAGTGCCTTCCGGGCCGCTCGGAGGGGAACCGCTCGCAGCCGGCCCGCTCAATCTCGACGGCATGGCCGCGACGCTCTTTTATCTGGCGACCTACCTCGTCGCCACCGTCGGCATCTTCGGCGGGCTGACCTATCTCGGCCACCGCTGGCCGGAGTGGTCTCCGACAAGCCGCCAGCGGCCGGCTCTTGAAGAAATCGAGTCGGTTGACGACCTCGAGGGGCTGTCCTCGACCAACCCGGTGGTCGCGTTCAGTCTGGCGGTGTTCCTGCTGAGTCTGGCGGGGATCCCGCCCTTTCCCGGCTTCTGGGGCAAACTGTCGCTGGTTACGGCCGCCCTCAGCGTCGATAGCAGTGCGGCGGTTTTCGGTGACCGCCAGCAATGGTTTCTCGGACTCGCCATTGTCTTGGTGATCAACGCCGCCATCGCTGCGGCCTACTATCTGCGGCTGATCACGGCGATCTACTTCAAATCGACCGACAAAGGAGTGCAGGCTGACGGCGGCCTGTCGGCGGGGCTGGCGATGCTCACCTGCCTGCTGGTGGTGGTGTCGCTGTCGCTGCGACCGCGGGGGTTGTTCGCGTCCGCCAGTCGAGCCGGCGGTACGCTCTCTGGAACGATCGAGGCTGAATTAGGAGCGGATACCCGACCCGCCGGCCCGCTACTGGCCACCGTCAACGAGGAGCGGGCCCAATGACCCAGACGCCGACCACAGACGCCGTCCGGAACCTCCTGGCCGATTTTCCCGACCCCGAGTCGGGCCGGCCACTGGCAGAGATGGGCCAGCTTGGCTCGGTGCATGCCGAAGCCGACCGGATCTCTGTCGACGTCGGCCTGACCACCCATGCAGCAGTGCTCTGGAAG
>CAZIQV010000282.1:0-2598 GCA_964541275.1 uncultured Chitinophagaceae bacterium
CGACGCGCCCCCCTCGGGCGGCCGCTCGGTGGCGATCCAGCTGGTGCCGAAGCCGGCTGTTGCCTGGTTCTTTGCCACCGGGCCGACCCGGGTCACCAGCGAGTTCGGGAAATACTCGAGCACCTCGACGGTGAAGGGCAGGCCCTCGAGGTCGATCGGCTCGCCACCGGCACGCGCGGCCAGCAGCCGGCCGGCAATCGCCGTGACCGCCTCAGTCTCCGCCTCGCCGTCAGCCGCCACCACTGCTAGTTCAACCTCGTCGGTCCGGCAGGCCATGGTCGAGGTCTGCCCCTCGATCAGGTTCATCCGCTCTTCAATCTGCCGGTCGCCGAAGGCGAACTGGCCGAACATCAACATGCCGACGGCGATGTGAATCAGCACGTTGCCGCCGCGAACGCCAAAGACCATCACCAGACCCGCCAGGAGCACCAGCGAGGCGACACTCGACTGGATCAGTTGCCACATGATCCGCAAGCCCGGGTCGTCCATCCGCCAGGCCTCGCCGCCGAAGAGCATGCCTGCCGCCGCCACCCCGCAGCCGGCGGCGGTCACTGCCAGGCCCAGCCGCACCAGCTTGCGCCTCGCCTTCCAGGCAACTGCCACCAAGCCGGCCGTGCCGACCACCGCCCCGATCTGCAGCAGCCGCCAGACCGTCTCGTAGGAGATCGGAGGCTTGCCCTGCAGGCCGTCGGCCTGGTGGCCGGTGAAGATCACCAGCAGCGCCAACAGACCGCCAACGAGTGACACGACCGTTCCCCAAAGCAGCCGCGACCCCTTGGCGGCGATGTGAAACCGGGTGACCTTTGCGGCGATCAGGTTGACCAGCAGCACCAGCCCGATCGTCGCCCCGCCGGGAAAGGGAAACCAGCCGGTCAGGCTCGACTCGCCGAAGATGGTGACCGGAAAGAAATCAGAGAAGGGCACCTTGGCCAGCCAGCTGTTGAAATACTCGGCCTTGACCTCGGGCAGATTCTTTTCGTCTTGGGCGAGCGTGCCGACAAACAGCAGAAAGGTCGCCGCCAGAAACATCACGACGGTGATCTTCAGCGAGCCGGCGGCCTTGAGCACCGCCCAGCCCGATGCGGCATCCGGGAGCACCGATGTTTCGTGTCTCGGCGACGTAAACGACGGCGACGGCATCGTTCCGGTGGCCATAGCTTCATTCCTTGGGGGAGACTCGGTCTGGGTTTTGTCACCACGCGTGGCCGACGCTTTGCTGTCAACTCCGGGGCGACCGGGTGCTCAGGGCAGCCGCAGCGAGGCGATGAATTTCAAAAAGTTGCTCCGTTCGCGGCGGGCGACCTCGACGGCACCGCGGAACTTGACGAAGACCGCCTTCCCGCCCTCCAGCGGCAGGATTCCACCGAGGATCGCCTCGGTTGCGCCGGACTCAGCATCAGCCCCGGCCGGGGCTGCCGCCTCAAGCAGGACCACGGTCGCCTTTCGGCCCTCGACATCGACACTGCCAGCCTCGGCGAGGGCGCGATCGACCGTCTCGGCGATCGCCTCGGCCGACGCGTCGGCATCAAGCTGCTTCTGCCAGCGTTCGACGTTGCTGCGGAGCGTGCCGGCCGCCGGGATGATCGTGACCTCCTGCCCGGCAGCGGGATCACCAATCGCCAGCGTCGCCAGCCGCATGCCGGCCGGGCCCGACTGCTCACTCCAGCCGTCGGGCAGCGTGTAGGTCACCCGCGGGGCCGCGGCGGGAGCCGCCGGCCGGCCCAGTTTTGCGAGGGCCGACGCCGGTGCGAGTTTTTCCCGGGCCGCCGTGTAGCGACGGATGTCGCCGGGGCGGATCTCCGACTCGGCGCGGCAGCCGGCAACCATCGCAGCGGCGACCGCCAGCCCGGCCGCCACCCGTCTGGGCGACCAGGTCTCCAGCGGCGGCAGCGGCCGCAGCCGACCACGGCCCCTGCCAGCCGGCAGCCGGACCCCACCGGGGCTTTCGGGGCCGCCAGTCGCCGCCTCCCGCGGCGGCAGACCGTTTCGACAGCCTGCCGACCGCACCCGGCCGGCAAGCTGTCGGTGATTCGGAATGTCGAGGGGAAAGGGGAACAACAGTCGAGACCTTCAACACTGGGAAAGCGGGAAACGCGGCAGACACTGCGGCTGGCGGCGAGAAACGGATCGCTCCAACCATTCCCGTCTTATTCTACGATAGGCTGACGAAACTCCCGAACCACAGCCGTCTTCCCGGAAAAACCCCGCATGGCCGGCCTTTCCTGCACAACCGCACCGGCGACCCCGTCCCCGGAGCTGCTCGAAGCCTGGGATCGGGAGCATGTCTGGCACGCATTCACCCAGATGGCCGAATACGAGCCGCTGCTGATCGAGCGGGGCGACGGCGTCTATCTGTTCGACACGGCGGGAAATCGCTACCTCGACGGCTCGGCAAGCATGTGGTGCAACGTCCACGGCCACCGACACCCGCGGCTCGATGCCGCCGTGCGTCGGCAACTCGCCAACGTCGCCCACACGACCAACCTCGGCCTTTCGAACCCGACCACGGTGGAACTGGCCCGGCGGCTGGTCGAGATCGCACCAGAGGGGCTCACCAAAGTGTTTTTTTCGGGGGATGGGTCTTCGGCCACCGAAGCC
>CAZIQV010000283.1:0-2588 GCA_964541275.1 uncultured Chitinophagaceae bacterium
TCGTAGGCCTCGGCGATCTGGCGGCCCTCGGCGGCCGCCCGCTCGAACAACCCGCCGTCGTCGGGATATTCCGCCGAGAGCCCGGTCGCCGAGGCAAACCTGGCCGTGCGGCTGGCCAGGTTGACCACGTTGCCGACCAGGTCGGAATTCACGCGGGTGACGAACTCTTTGAGGTTCAGGTCGAGGTCGTCGACCCGGGCGGTGAGCTTCGAGGCGTAGTAATAGCGGAGATAGGCCGGGTCGAGGTGCTCCAGGTAGGTCAAAGCCCGAATGAAAGTCCCCTTGGTCTTCGACATCTTCTCGCCGTTGACGGTGAGGAATCCGTGGATGTGGATCTTCGTCGGCAGGCTGTAGCGCGAGGCCTTCAGCATCGCCGGCCAGAACAGCGTATGGAAATAGGTGATGTCTTTGCCGATGAAGTGGTGGATCTCGGCCGGCGGTTGATTCCGGTCGCCGGGCCGCCACCAGTCGGCGTACGAGCCATCCCGGGCGGTGGCCCATTCTTCGGTGGCGGCCACGTAGCCGATCGGGGCGTCGAACCAGACATACCAGGATTGCCCCGGGGCGTCGGGAATCTCGAAGCCGAAATAGGGTGCGGGTCGCGAGATGTCCCAGTCGCGGAGCGGGTCGCCGAGAAAGTGGCCGGCGAGGTAGTTGGCAATCGGCGGGTCGAGGGCCCCTGACCGCTGCGTCCACTCGGTGAGAAACGGCCGCAGTGAATCCAGCGTGACGAAGAGGTGCTCGGCCGACCGGATTTCCGGCGGTGTTCCGGAGAGGGTACTGACAGGATTGACGAGTTCCGCCGGGGAATAGGTCGCCCCGCAGGCCTCGCAGGAATCACCATACTGCTCGGCCGCCCCGCACTGCGGGCACTGGCCGCGGACGAACCGGTCGGCGAGGAAGACCCCGGCGGCCGGGTCGAACAACTGCTTCACCTCGCGGCTGACGATCAGGTTCTGCTGCCGCAGGGCCAGCCAGAATGCTTCGCAGAGCCGTCGGTTGGCCGGGCTGTCCGTGGAGCCGTAGTGGTCAAAGGCGATCTGGAAGCCGCTGAAGTCGGCCAGGTGGGCGGCCCGCATCGCAGCGATCAGCTCCTGTTCCGACCGGCCCTCGGCCCGGGCCCGGATCATGATCGCGGTCCCGTGGGTGTCGTCGGCGCAGAGATAAAGCGCCTGATGCCCCCGCAGCCGCTGGAAGCGGGCGAAGATGTCAGTCTGGATGTACTCCACCAGATGACCGAGGTGGATGTGGCCGTTGGCGTAGGGCAGCGCCGAGGTGATGAGGATGCGGCGGGTGTCTGACATGGCGGCGGAGGCGGGCGGATTTCAGGGGCAAGGCCGCGGGCGGCCCGACACGCGGCCCGGATTGTAGAACCGCCGCCGGAGTTGGGGAAAGGTGCGAAGCTGGGCGGGGCGGGAGAGCGGCCTGCGGCACCGCAGGGCCTGAAAATGCTCTTGTTCAGCCTCGGTTCCAGCGGCACTATCCCGCTGCCCGGTTCGGACCGCTGCCCGGTGGCCTGTCGCTGGCTTGGATGCCACAGCCGCCGGCAGGCGTTCCGGTCCCCCCGCGAATCAGCCGGCTGCCTGCCGCCAGCTGACGGAGTTACGGATGACTCAGACCTGCCGCTTCGGATTGCTCTGCGGACTGCTCGGCTGCGGCTTGATGCTGCCCGCCGCCGCCCAGACCGGCGGGGTGCCCCCGGCCGCCGCCGCGGCCGCCGGCGATGTCGTGCTGCTCGACTTTTCGGCCGAATGGTGCGGGCCCTGCCGGCAGATGGCCCCGCTGATCGGCGAGATTGGCGCGGCGGGCTGGCTCGTCCGCCATGTCGACGTTGACCGCGAGCACGAACTCGTCAAGCGGTTCAACGTCACCGGTGTGCCCTGCTATGTGCTGCTGGTCAAAGGTCGGGAGGTCGGCCGGATCGCCGGGGCGACCACGCGGAGCGAACTTGAGAAACTCCTCGCCGCCAGCCGCGAGCCGCTCGGTCTGCCTCCCCTCGGCGCGGCTCCTGCGGCTGCCGCGGGTGCGGAGATTCCCGGAATCTCGCTCCCGACCCGGCAGGCGGCGGCACCGCTGGCGACCAATCCATCCGACCGGGAAACCAGGCACCCGCCCGCCCGGCTGACTGGCGCGGTCGGGCAGGCGGTCACCAGCCAGCCGGTCGATCGGCCGCTGCGGCAGCAGCGAAACGCCCCAGACAGCCAGCCGGTTCCGCCGCCACCGACGCTCAATGCCGACGCCAAGGCGAGGCTCAGTGGACAACTCATCGCCGCCACCGCCCGGCTGCGGGTGACCGATCCCGACGGGGCATCCTGGGGCACCGGCACGGTGATCGACTGCCGTCAGGGCGAGGCATTGATTCTCACCTGCGGCCACATCTTCCGCGACTCCTCCGGGAACGGCCGCATTGAGGTCGATCTCTTCGGTGATCCGGCGGCTGGCCGCATCGCCGGCCAGATGGTCGCCTACGACCTCGACCGCGATCTCGCCCTGGTGAGTGTCTTTACCGAGGCGGTCATTGAGCCGGTCGCGATCGGTGGCGTCGGCCGCGACCGGCAGGTCGGCGAGGCGGTTGTGACCGTCGGCTG
>CAZIQV010000284.1:0-2564 GCA_964541275.1 uncultured Chitinophagaceae bacterium
CGGCGCCGAAGGCCCGGGCGGGCGAATTGACGCCCCCGGGAATCAGCTTTTGGGCGCGGGCAAAGGCGGCATGGCTGCGGGGTCTGGCTGTCGCTGTCATTGAGCGGTCGTCTTTCGAGGGAGTGAACAATCGGCGGTTCGGTGCCTGCCACCTTTATTCGGCCCGCAGCCGCTCGCGGGCGGCGGCGACGGCGGCGGCGGCATGGGGGCGGTCAGCGTATGTGGCGATCAGACTTTCGAGAAGACTTCGGCGGCGTGAGGCGGCGTTGGGTTCGGTGGCGGCCCTGGCGGCGAGGGTGTCGGCCTCGGCCAGGATTTGCTCGGCCCGGCGGCGGTCCTCGGCCCGTTCGTTCGCGGCCAGGGGCCTCAGCCGCGTGAGTTGTCGCTCGGCAAGAGCCAGCCAGAGGGCATGGTCCTCCGCGGACAGGCCGGCATCGGGTTCAGCCGCTGCATCAGGTCGCTGATGCAGCGTGATCAGAGCCTCGAGCGCTGCAACCGCGGCCGACGGGCTCTCCGGCTCGCGGGCCATGGCCGAACGATAGTCGCGTTCGATGGCGGGAACGGCGCGGTTGCCGAGAACCCGCCGACGGGCCCGTTTTTCCAGGGCGTCGAGCCTGATGGTTTGGGCCAGTGCTGCTACCTGCGGGCCCCGCGGGTCGTTTGGAAACCTTTTTAAAAACCGGTCGATCTGCCAGCGGACATCACGGAGGTCGCCGTTCGACGCCTCGGCCGTTGCCGCAATCGTCGCGTAAAGCTGGTCGGCCGTCGCCGGTTTGAGCACGAGATAGCCGACGACGCCGGCAAGCCCGATGGTGGTCAGCACCGTGATGAGCTGGAGCCGTGCCTGCCGCATCCGGCCGCGGGCTGCCTGCTCGTCGCTGACGCGGTCGAGCTCGGCGATCGTCACAAATCGGTTCGAGGGTTTGCTGTCGACAACCGTGTCGGCTGCTTTGCCGACAGCGTCCCGGCGAGTCCCCTCAACCACCGCATTTCGTCCCGTCGCCCGCCGGGTCGCCCGTTTGTCCAGCGGCAGCAGGGCTTCCTGCTGTGATTCGGGCGTCGTGAAGTCTTGGGTGGCGTTCGTGGCGACCTCTCCGCCGCTCGGTCGTGCCACCGGTAAATCGGTGGTGGCCGCCGTATCTTCAGCCGGCAGCTCCGCTGTCGGCTTCGGCGGAAGCGGTTCGGACGCCGCGGGGTCGTCAGCAGCGGCGGCCTGCGTGGCTGGCCGCGTGGCATCACGCGTGGCGGCGAGCAGGTCGACTGAGCCGGTGGCGGCCTGCGGCGGCGCGGGGGAAGGGACGCGGTTGGTCGGCTGTGAACTTCTCTGCAGGTCGGTGGGGGCGGCGGGATCGGCCTGCGGCCGCACCACCACCGAGACGTCAGCGGGTGACTGGTCGCGGCTGGTCGGCCGCCGGGAATCGGCGGCGGGTTCGGCTGTCGCCGTCGTCGCCTCGGCAATCGCCCTCAGCCGGCGGCCGACGGCAAGCGCGCTCGCTGGCCGGTCGGCAGGATCCTTTTCCAGCAGCTGCGCGATCAGCTGATCGAGTTCAGCCGGCAGGCCAGGCACGAGGCTGCCGACCCGTGGTGGCTTTTCATGCAGCTGCCGGCTGATGATCTGGGTGAGCTGCGTGCCGCGAAACGGCGGTTTGCCGGTGAGCATGGTGAACATCACGAGGCCGAGGGCGTAGAGGTCGGCCCGGGCATCAAGCGGCTTGCCGGCGGCCTGCTCCGGGGCCATGAACTCAGCCGTGCCAACAATGCTGCCGTGGGCGGTGTGGCCGCCCGTCCCAAAGAGCTTGGCGATGCCGAAGTCGGCGAGCTTGACCGCCACCCCGGCAGCGGCCGGATCGTCAGCGACTAGCAGGTTGGCCGGCTTGAGGTCGCGGTGGATGATCCCGTGGTCGTGGGCAACCTTGAGCGATCGCACGATGTCGCCGGCGAGGGCCACGGTCTCCTGCCAGCTGAACTGGTGGCCGCCGCGAATCTGCTGCTCAAGGCTCTTGCCGCGGACCAGCTCCATGGCGAAGAACGGCTGACCATCATCTTCGCCGTAGGCGAGCAGTTTGACGATGCCCGCCGCCCGCAGCGGTTTGAGGGTCTCGATCTCGGCCTCAAAGCGTTGTCGCAGGCCGGGGTCGTCGGCGAGGTGTGAGGCGAGAATCTTGACGGCGACCGGCGCGCCGGTCCGCTCGTCAACGCCTTCATAGACTGCCCCCATCCCGCCCCGGCCGAGGCGGTTGGTCAAGCGGTACGGCCCCAGTTGCTGCGGTTCCATGATCACTTGAGTCTATCCCGGAGGCGAATCGGGTAGAACCGAGGGCCGTTGTCTGTGTTTCCCCGCGCCGTCCTGTGTCATCCCATGTCTGCCACGCCATCCTTGACCGGCAGCACCCGGCTGCTTCCCGCCGACACCAACCAGGCCCTCGGACTGGCTCGGTACTGCCGCGATTTTCTCAATGAGCGCGAGCCGATCGGGCCGGTAACCCTCGCCCTGCTGGAGCGGTTCCACCTCGACAGCGTCGGCTGCGGCGTCTCGGCGGTACAGGCCCGCGCCAACGCCCCGA
>CAZIQV010000285.1:0-2526 GCA_964541275.1 uncultured Chitinophagaceae bacterium
TAAAGCCGGCTGCCTCGGCGAGCCGGTCGACCAGCGGGTCGAACCCGGTGCCGGTTCCGGTGCCGTGAATGATCAGTTTGTCGTCGACGAGCCGGCCGACCATGTCGAGATTGACCATGGCCGCCGTCCGCGACAGCGGCAGCAGCGGATTGGCGGTGTAGTGGCCGCTGCCAAGCAGGCCCCGCTCTTCACCGGCAAAGGCGACAAACAGCACCGTCCGCGGCAGCGGCCCGGCAGCCCGCAGCCGCCGGGCGACCTCCAGCAGCATCGCGGTGCCGCTGGCGTTGTCGTCAGCGCCGTGGTGGACCGCCGTTTCCCCCGGGGCGAGCGAGTTGCTGTCGCCATAGCCGAGATGGTCGTAGTGGGCTCCGAGGATGACCAGGTTGCGGTCGAGTGGGCTGCCGTCGGCCGCTTTCCCGGTGCCCGGCAGGATGCCGACAATGTTGTCGGCGTCGGTCTGCTGCCGCTCAATGGTGACTTCACCACGAATCCGCCACCCGCTGAGCGGCCGGCTCTGGGGCTTCAGCGTCTTGTCGATCGCCGCCTCGAAACTGGTCAGCGGCTCGCCGGTGGCCCGCTCGATCAAATCGGCGACGACGCTGCGGCTGACCTGCAGCACCGGCATCTGCCGACCGTTCTCCCCGCCGCCGGCCCGGCGGAAGTCCATCAGGGCGTCGGGTTCCGTCGCGGAGGCGTCGTTACAAAAAATGACGCCGCCAGCCTCGTGCTCGGAGGCGTTGGCAATCTTGCGCACCAGGGCCGCGTGCTGAGTGGCCTGGTTGCCATTGAAGACGCTGTGGGGGTTTTCCTTCTGCGGTTCCTGCCGCAGCACCACGGCGGCGGCCGCCTTGACGGCGTCGCCGACTGCCGCGTAGTCGTCGTACTCCTCCGGCGGGGCGGTGATGCCGTAGCCGGCAAAAACGAGCGGGAGGTCAAAGCGGCCCGACCCGCCAGCCGCCAGCGGCGTGAACGTCTTTCCGAACTCCAGCGGAATCACCGTCGGCTTCCCGTCGGGCCCGGCCGGGCCAACGAGTTCGGCCCGGTTCGGCTTGTCTGCCGGCAGGGTCGCCTCGAGCGTCATGGTAAACGACTGCCGTCGCAGCGGCCCGACCTGCTTGAGACCGACAGCGGCAAACTGCTCGGCAATCCAGTCGGCCGCCGCGTCGATGCCGGCCGTTCCCGGCCCCCGCCCCTCCCGTTCGGGGGCGGCCAGCCAGCCGACGCTCTCCCGCAGCCGCGTTGAGGCCGCGGCCATCTCGGCTGCCCGGTGATCTTCCGCCCGCAGCCGCTGGCTGCTGGCCATCACCGCCGCCAAGCTGACGGCGAGCAGAACGGCGGATCGCGGCCACTCACGAAATTCAAACAGTCGGCGATCGGTGCGTTGCATCGGCTGTCGCATGGTCTTCTCCGGATAAGGCTGCCGTGACGAGGGTGGAACCGCCACAATTCTCATTTAATTTTAGCAGGCTGCGGAAATCGTCTGCCGCCGTCCGATGCGGCGACCGGCAACCCGGAAAACTTCCGGCTTTTTCGGGCGTTGCCGAGGTGGAAACAGCCGGGGACGGCTGATTTCGCGGACCGTCGGCAGCGTCCCGCCCGACCGGTGCCCGCGGCTGGAGCGAGGGCTTAAGCGTTTGTGATTGCGGTAGAATGTGACAGGATTGGGGTGCAGGAGATTCCTTCCCGGAGACAGCGGGTGCCCTCGCTTTTTTGCATACAAGGTGGTCATCGCGGGACGCACTTCGATCTCGAGGCGCTCGTGGAAGAGCCGACGATGGCGGTGTCGCTCGGCCGCGAGAAGGGCAACCTGATTCAACTCGATGACCATGAGGTTTCGCGTCGGCATGCAGAGATCCGGCGGGAGGACGACGGCTATCGGCTGGTCGACCTCAACAGCTCAAACGGCAGCTTTGTCAACAACCGGCGGGTCGCAGAGTCGCCGCTGACGCCGGGTGACCACCTGCAACTCGGCCGAACGCTGTTCCTGTTTTCAGGCAACCCGCCCGTCGACCGGCAGCCGCAGGATGTCCAGATTGTCGCGGCGGACGGCCGCGGGGACGGCTCGCGGATCATCTCGGCGATTCCCGACGACGCCGGCGAACTCGGCAGCCCCCCGCTGCCTCTCGACGACACCCAGAACCACTGGCTGGCCCGGGCCCGCAGCAACCTGCAGGTGATGTACCGGACCGCCTTGGCGGTCAGCCACACGCTCGACATCGACGAACTGCTCGATCGCGTGCTGCAACTGGTCTTCGAGTGGGTCGAGGCCGACCGCGGCTGCATCATGCTGATCGAACCGGCGAGCGGACGGCTGACCACCAAGGCCCGCCGGGCCCGCGATGCCGGCAGCCGCTCGTCGATGGCGATCAGCCGCACGATCCTCGACTATGTCCTCGAGCGGCGGGAGGGGGTCCTCACCAGCGATGCCCAGGAGGACGACCGCTTCCGCTCCGGGCAGAGCGTGATGCGGACCGGTGTCCACGAGGCGATCTGCTTTCTGTCCGAGGGTGACCGGGAAGTCCTGGT
>CAZIQV010000286.1:0-2489 GCA_964541275.1 uncultured Chitinophagaceae bacterium
TCGGCGTCGTCGGATTTTCCTTCTGGCTCGGCCGCAAGGGCCAGTCGGCCAAGGGCTACTACGCCGCCCACGGGCAGATTCACTGGTTCGTCAACGGCATCGCCTTCGCCGGCGACTACCTTTCGGCTGCGTCGTTTCTTGGCATCTGCGGGATGATCGCCTTTTACGGCTACGATGGCTTTCTCTATTCGATCGGCTTTCTGGCCGGCTGGATCGTGGCCCTGTTTGTGATTGCCGAACCGATCAAGGCGCTGGGGAAGTTCACCTTTGCCGACGCCCTCGACGCCCGCTTCAACAGCCGGGGCATCAAGCTGGCGGTGGCGGTCTCGACGCTGGTCGTGAGCGTCTTTTACCTGATTCCCCAGATGGTCGGGGCCGGGCACCTGATCGTGCCGCTGCTCGGCCTGCCCTATGCCGCCGGGGTGATTCTGGTCGGCGTGGCGGTCACGCTGATCGTCGTCACCGCCGGCATGGTCTCGACCACCTGGGTCCAGTTCATCAAGGGTGGTCTGCTCGTCTTCTTCTGCGGCATTCTGGTCGTGCTGATTCTCAACCGGGGCCTGCTGGTCAACGCCGGCCGAACCGGTGCGGAAGACCTCTCGCCGCAGGTACGGACAGTAACGCCAAGCGGTGAGACGCGTATCAACGGGCAGCTGCAGTCGCCCGGGAACGACCTCCGACCGGTCGGCACGATCCAGGCGTTGCCGGCCCGCTACGGGGATGCCCGGGCCACGGGGCCGCTGCGGCCGCTGGAATATCTCGCCACGCTCGAGGATTCGCAGATCATCACCTGGTCGGCGACGCGACATGCGGACGAGGCCGGAAACCACACCACCTTCACCCCGACGGTGCGGGCGGGTCGCGACCTGCTCAAGCCGGGCGGCTATTTCAAGGGCCTTTCCAGCGGCAACCTCGCCGACCAGCTCGACTTTGCCAGTTTGATGCTGGCCCTGTTCTGCGGCACCGCGTCGCTGCCGCACATTTTGATCCGCTACTACACCGTGAAGGACGCTGGAGCGGCCCGCAAAAGCACCGTCGTCGGCATCGCGGCAATCGGCGGGTTCTATGTCCTCACGCTCTATCTCGGGCTCGGGGCGATGACCAGCGGAGCGCTCGACCCGACCAGTTCCAACATGGCTGCACCGCTGTTGGCCAAGTCGTTCGGGGAGACCCTGTTTGCGGTGATCTCGGCGATCGCCTTCACGACGGTCCTCGGCACTGTCAGTGGTCTGATCATGGCCGGCAGTGGCGCGGTCGCTCACGATCTGGTGGAAAACTGCTTCGGCGTGCAGATGACCGACCACGAAAAGGTGCGGGCCGGCAAGATCGCCGCAATCGTGCTGGGCGTGATCGCCATGGCTCTCGGGATCCTCTTCAAGAACTTCAACGTCAGCTTTCTCGTCGGCTGGGCTTTTCACATTGCCGCCAGCGCCAACCTGCCGGCGTTGGTGATGCTGCTGTTCTGGCCGCGGACAACCAAGCAGGGAATCACCGCGGCGGTCACCGTCGGCATGGTCTCGTCTCTCGGCTGGATCCTGCTGTCGGCCGACACATTCGAGAAGGTCTACAGCCTCCCCCGGGCCGACTCCCCGATGCCCTTCAGCCAGCCGGGGCTGGTGACGATTCCGCTCGGCTTTCTCGTCCTGGTGCTGGTGTCGCTGGTCTCACCGCGGCCGACCGGCGACCCGCGCGGCCGATCCGGCGAGGTCAGCCCGGCGTCGGCGTGACCGAGAGCACCCGGGCGGTTGTTCGGCCGGCCGCCGTGATCTGATGTGGGCACGAGCCGTCGAAATAGATGCTGTCGCCGTTGTCGAGCTGGATTGCCTCGTCGCCGTACTCAAGCCGAATTCGCCCCTGCAGCACCAGCACAAACCGTTCGCCGTTGAAGCTTTCTGATCGCGACCGTTCGCCCGGGCTAAAGCTGAGGACGACCGGCTCCATCGCCGCCCCGGTCCAGCCTGCCGCCAGGTGCTGTGCTTCGCCGTTGCGGCTAAGGCCGTTGCGACTCGGCTGCTGCGTGCGAGCCGCGGCTCGGCCGTTTTTCCCAGCCCGAATCAGGACATGCCGCGGCGGAACGGTCAGGCTTTCAACCAACGAATCGACGCCGCAGTTCAATGCCGCCGCCAGAGCGACCAGTCCCTCGAGGGAAGGTGAAAGCTGACCATTTTCGAGCTTCGACAGCCAGCTCACCGTGAAGTCGGTCTTGGCGACGACCTCTTCCAGCGTCATTTTGCGGTTCAGCCGCGTTTCCCGCACCCGGCGGCCGAGCGTGGCGAGGTTGATCGTCGGCGACATCGTCTCGCTGGTGTTCTTGAGAAGGAAGCCTGCGCTTCCGAGCCGCGACCATGCAGCCGATCTACCAACGGGACTATACGAAATCCAAGCGGGCCTCTCAAGAGGGGGATTCCGGTTCACCGAGAGTGGCAATCAGGGGCCGACAGCCGAACGACGAGGGGCGAGCGTGTGCTTGACAACTCTACCGCCGTCAG
>CAZIQV010000287.1:0-2468 GCA_964541275.1 uncultured Chitinophagaceae bacterium
CAGGTGCCACCCGCAGCGTTCGGCGGGTGGATCGGAGCGTCAAGAATAGCGGAATTTCCCGGGTTCCGGCAGCGTCGCTTCGGGGTTTCCAGGCCGCAGATTTCCCGGCTCCGATCGGGCTTGACCCCGACAGAAGTCGATCCCTAGTGTTCCGCTGTCTGAGGGCAGCAGGCCTCAGACCGCGACGCGGAGGCGGACCCGACGCCGCTCCGGTTCGCGACCACCGACCAATCGCTCCCGGAAACGGTTCAGGTTCTCCGCCCCCCTGGGACCTGGGCCGTTCCGGGGGCCTTTATGCGCAGGCTGCCCGCGGGCTGTCAGCCGTCTGTCCAACTGGCCGCTCTCCGCCGGGCCGCACCGACCCGCTACACTCTGCCGACGGAGCGGTTCGCAAACCCCGGCGGCGGAAGCGGCTCCGACTCGTTCAGCGAAATGTCGGGTACAAAGTTTCATGGCCGAGCCAGCCGACCCGCCGCCCGCCAAGCCCGACTTCCCGCGGTCGACCCCGCCCGGGGCCGAGCGGCTGATTCGGCTGATTTTTGGCGGCCTCATCGTCTGGGGGATTGCCCAGGCAATCGGCGCCTACACCCTCAACTACAACCCGCTGCGGCCACTGATCGTCATCGGCTGCGTCGCCGCGTTTCTTGGCTTCTGGCTCGCCCTGCTCGCGGTTTGGAAAAAGCGGCACGGCGGGGGCAATCGGCGGCCCCCGGCGGCGTGACAGCCGGGAAGCCGGCGGCTAGCCAGTCTCGGCAGTGGCGGCCGCCGCGCGGATCGCCGTGCTGGAGACGTCCATGCGGAACTCTCGCTCGGAGACGAAGTAGGTCACCGCTTTCAGCCGCTCCGGCAGGTCGGCGTGGGCAGGGCTTTGGAACTGGCCGTCCTGTTCCCGGCCGAAGACGATCAGGCCGCGGGTCTTGCGGCAGATCGTGCGGATGGCGGCCGCAGCCTGCTGCCGCGAGCCGCCGTAATACCGGGGATCGGCGAGTCGCAGGTAGGTGTCGGCCCCCATGATGAAGGTCGACTCGGGAAACAACTCAATTTTTTCGATGAAGGTCGCCGCCCTGGTCAGCCAGAGCGGCCGGCCGTCGAATTGGGCGGCCCGCCGGGCAATCTCGATGGCGTCGAGCATCGGCTTGTCGACGTTGGTCACCGACAGTTCCCACTCGACCGGCCGTTCCGCGATCTCCTCGGCGATGCGCGCCATCGCCAGATGGCCCTCGTGGAGCGGCGCGAACGACCCGCTGAACAAGAGCCTGCCGCTCGGCCGCTGCCGCCGGCTGGTGGCAGCGGACACGACCTCGGTGTCGTCGGTGCCGCGGTCACCGACGGCCACGGCCGCCGATGCTGCCGAAAACAGCTGCTGCCAGGCTGCCGGGGCCCGGCAATCTTCGCGGCCGACATGCTCGCCCGGCAGCAGCAGGCGGTCGAGTTCCGGCCGCCAGTCCGACGCCGGCTGGTTGTCCGCCGCCGCCAGCACCAGATCGAGGCAGAGCACCGCAGCCAGCCGCTCTTCTTCAGCCCGCGACCGGGCCCCCTTTTGCAGTCGCAGCGTGGCGGCCGTCGTGCCTTCAAGACGATGAACCGCCGCATGAAGCCGGTGCTGCCCGCGCTTTGGCGTGCGCGACCGCAGGCTCGCCGTCACCGCCAGCCCAACGGCCCGGCCGGCCGCCGCCCCGAGCAGGGTTGCCCGTTGCCAGGCTGCCACCGCCAGGCGGCGGGCCGTCAGATCGCTGCAGTATGACTCCTGGGGGCCGCCGAGCAGCCGATCAATCGCCGGCCGGCAATACGGGACCGTAGCCTCGAGCACGACCTCGCTTGCGCCCGGCTCGGTCAGCAGCAGCGGGATGATCTCGGAGCCGCCCCCCGTCGCCACCAGCACGAGGCGGGCCTCGCTGCGACTGAGGACGGCAACCGGCGATGGGGCAGACTGGTCCGGCATGGGAGAGCAGATCGGAAGGTCGCGGCAGTGACGGGCGGCGGACGGCAGGCCATCCCCGCCCGCGGTCCATTCTGCCCGACCGGGCGGCGGGGGTCAGCCACGCGGCAGGGTTTCACCAGATTTCCCCGACGGCCAGCCGGCCGCCGGGAACGATGGCCGCCGCATATTTTTTGGGAGCCGCGTTCCGATTCTGCCGATTTCTCTTTCACGGCCAGGGTCGTGGGAAACAGCCCGGCCTCGCATGGGGCAGCGGTCGCGGGTGACCGCGAGGTCACCTGGACAACGCCGAAAAACGCCGAGGATGCGGGGGGGCCGGATGCCACCGCGTCTGGCAGCAGACTGTTTTCCGGTCTGCGGCCGCCGCAGAATCGCCGAGGAACACAGGTTCATGCTTCCGCTCCAGCCCCGCGTCTGCCTGGTTGTCACTGCGGCCCTCCTGACCGGCGGAGCGTCGGCGACCGTTGCCCAGGAAGACCGCCGGGCCGACCCGCCGCCGGTCGAGGTTGTCGAGCGGGGCGAGCCGGCC
>CAZIQV010000288.1:0-2457 GCA_964541275.1 uncultured Chitinophagaceae bacterium
TCCCCGGAGTGGACCTGCTCGATGCCAAAGCGGTCACCGCCCGCAAGCAGCTCTTCGGGGCCTGCTACCAGCACACGCTCGTCGATCTCGACCAGCCCGGCCGCAACCTGCTGTGGCGGTGGACTGTCAGGGACATGCCGTCGGGGAAGACTTGGAAGCTGATCGAACCGGTCACCCACGGTGTCCCGGGGCCGCACCGGGTGCCGCCGTATGAAGCGCGGCGGATCGACCCGGTGTCGCAGGCCCGCTTCGAATCGGGCGAGGTCGAACTGTTCAACGTCGCGGTCGATCCCGACGAGACCGAGAATCTGGCGGCGGCCCACCCCGGGGTCGTGAAGACGCTGCGGGCCGATCTCGATCGGTGGTGGAAGCCGCAGGCTCCGGCGGCGGCGGCCGAGCAGGCGGCAGTCGGTTCCCGACGGCTCAAGGTCCTGCCGGTGGCGGCTCGCCGGGCAGCCGGGCAGACAGACTGGCCGAACTGGCGGGGCCCGCTGCTCGACGGTGTTGCCGCCGGCAGCGGCTATGCAGATTCCTGGAGCCCGCAGCAGAACGTCCGGTGGCAGCTGACGCTGCCCGGCCTCGGGGCCAGCACGCCGGCGGTCTGGGGCGAGCGGCTGGTGCTCACCTGCGGCATCGATGGCCGCGATGGCGTGCTCTGCCTCGATCGCGACGGCCAGGAGGTGTGGCGGCGGCAGCTCGGGGAGGTGCGGCCCGGCAAGCACAAGAAGGCGACCGGCTGCAACTCCTCGCCGGTGACCGATGGCGAACATGTGTGGGCCTACTTCAAGAGCGGCGAGCTGGCCTGTTTGAGGCTGGTCGACGGCAGCGTTGTCTGGAAGACCAACCTCCAGGAACGCTTCGGCGAGGACACGCTCTGGTGGGACCTCGGCACCTCGCCGGTGCTGACCGACCAGGCGGTCGTCGTGGCCGTGATGCAGACCGGCCCGAGCTATCTCGCGGCCTTCGACCGGCTAACCGGCGACCTCCGCTGGAAGCACGACCGGATGCTCGACGCTCCGGAAGAGGCGGCCCAGAGCTATTCCACCCCGGTCGTTCTCCGGGGCAACCCCGCCTGGAAAGAGCCGGCTGAGATGCTTGTCGTCCTCGGGGCCGATCATGTCACCGCCCACGACGGGGCCGATGGCCGCGAACTCTGGCGGGTCGGCGGGCTCAACCCGACCGGCCACAAGTATTTCCGCTCGATCGCCTCGCCGGTCGTGGCAGGTGAGTACGTGATCGCCCCGTACGCCCGAGGCAAGAGCGTGACGGCGATTCGTCGGGGCGGCAGCGGCGATGTGACCGCCAGCCATGTCGCCTGGGTCCGCGAGCCGCTCGGCTCCGACGTGCCGACACCGGCCGCCAAGGACGGCCGCGTGGTGATCTGCGGCGACAAGGGCGAGGTCTCCTGCCTCGACGCTGCGACGGGCAAGACGCTCTGGCAGGGGCAGCTGCCCAAGAACCGCAACGCCTACAGCGCGTCGCCCGTCATCGTTGACGGCCGGGTGCTCCTGACCCGCGAGGATGGCCACTCGTGGTTGCTGGCCTGGCCGTCAGCTGGCGACGAGCCGGCCTTCAACCTCGTCGGCGAGGGCACGGTCGACGAGATGACCGTCGCCACGCCGGTCTGTGTCGACGGTGAAATTTTCCTGCGGACCCACGACTCGCTCTGGTGCATTGCCAATCCCCCGAAAGATTTCCAGTGAAGACACTGTTCCGTTTCCCATTGATGGTGGTCAGTTGCCTGCTGCTGACAGCAGTGGCCCAGGCTGCGGAAACCCCGGCGCGAATCCTCGCGGTGACCGTCACCACCGGCTTTCGCCACGGTTCGATCAACACCGCCGAGCCGGTGCTTGAGCAGCTCGGCCGCGAGACTGGACTGTTTCACGTCGACTTCCTGCGAATGCCGCCGAACCGACCCGCCCAGCCGCGGCGGCCGCGCCGCGGCCGGGACACCAGCGATGAGCAGTGGGCGGCCATCGAGGCGGAGTTCAAGCAGGCCCAGCAGGAATTCCGCGAGGCCGACCGCCCCTGGCAGAAGGAACTCAAGCAGCAGTTCGCCGTCGCCTTCGCTCCGGAATCACTTGCCCAGTTCGACGGCGTGATGTTTGTCAGCACGACCGGCGAACTGCCGATTCCCGACCTCGGAGCCTTCCTCGACTGGATCGAGGCCGGCCATGCCTTTATCGGCATGCACGCGGCGACCGATACGCTGAAAAGCTCCGATGCCTACGTCGAGATGATCGGCGGGCACTTTGCCGGCCATCCCTGGACCGCCGGCGGTGAACACGGCTTTGTCAACCACGAGCCGGGCCACCCGGTGGCGGCGATGTTTCCCGAGCGGTTCCGCTGGAAGGACGAGATCTATCAGTACGACCCCCGGTACAAGCCCGAGAATGTCCGGGTGCTGCTCTCGATCGACATGGCGGCGAGCAACCCCAAGCTGCCCTGGCATGTGCC
>CAZIQV010000289.1:0-2429 GCA_964541275.1 uncultured Chitinophagaceae bacterium
CGATGGCCGACCGGGTCATTCTGATCGCCGAAGGGCGGATGCGATTCGACGGGACGCCGGCTGACCTGCTCGCCGGCGGGCAGCGGCTCGATGAGCGGTTCTATGAGTTGACCAGGGCATCGTGACCGCAGCCGGGCTGCGGCGGCCCGTTGAACCGGCTCCCGCCCGGGCGGCTGAGCCAACCGAGCGCCGGCTGGTCCCGAGCCGTGGGCAGAGCCTTCCCAGACGCGACAGATTCAACAGCAGTAACGAGGAAACCTGACATGAAATGGCATGTGCTCGACGCGGTCTTCAAGCGGAACTTCGTCGCCTACTTCTCCAACCCGACCGGCTACGTTTTCATCTGTGTCTTCGTGCTGCTGGGATCGCTGGCCGCCTTCTGGCCGCCGGAGTTCTTCAACTCGAATCTCGCCAACCTCGATCAGCTCAATCTCTACCTGCCCTACATCCTGCTGGTCTTCGTGCCGGCGATCACGATGAGTGTCTGGGCGGACGAGCGGCGGCAGGGGACCGACGAGTTGATCCTCACGATTCCGGCAAGCGACCTCGAAGTCGTCGTCGGCAAGTATCTCTCGGCGGTTGGCATCTTCACGGTGGCCCTGCTGTTCTCCTGCGTTTGCAACCGGATCATTCTCGGAATCTGGGGAATTCCCGACACCGGGCTGTTCATGACCAATTATCTGGGTTACTGGTTCGTTGGCCTGGCGATGCTGGCGATCGGGATGGTGGCGAGCTTTCTCACGAGTAACCTGACGGTGTCGTTCATCCTCGGCCTGATCCTCAACGCGCCGCTGGTGGTGGCCGACCAGGCCGGCAGCGTGATGGGGCCGGGGCCGGCTGCGGTCGTCCGGTCATGGAGCCTGACGGAAAACTTTCTCGACTTCGGCCGGGGAATCGTCAGCCTGTCGGCGGTCGGGTACTTCCTCGGGCTTGTCGCCGTCTGCCTGTACATCTCGATGGTGCTGATCGGCCGCCGGCATTGGACCGGACGGCGGGACGGCGCCCGGATGGGCAGCCACTTTGTCGTCCGCACGCTCGGCCTGGCCGCTGCCGCGATCGGCGTTGTGCTCTTTCTCCGCACCTACGACGTGCGGGGCGACCTTTCGGAAGAGCAGATCAGTTCGCTGTCGTCAGACACCCGCCGGCTGCTCGGCGATCTGGAGACCGAGCGGATGATCGAGGTGACGGCCTACGTCAGCCCGACGGTCCCCGAGGACTACACCCAGACCCGGCTGACCCTGCTGAACATGCTGCGGCAGTTTGAGCGGCTCAGCCGGGGGCGGCTGCGAATCGAGGTGGTCGAGACCGAGACCAAGACCGAGGCGGCGGCGTTGGCCAGCCAGCAGTTTGGCATCGAGCCGGTCACGGTGCTCTCGCGGGAACGGGGGACGTTCCGCGACGAAGACATTTTCCTCGGCTGTGCCTTCACCTGCGGTCTGGAGAAGGTGGTGGTGCCGTTCTTCGACCGGGGGACGCCGGTGGAGTACGAACTGATTCGGTCGATCTGCACGGTGGCCGAACAGAAGCGGAAGCGGCTCGGCGTCGTCACCACCGACGCCGACCTCTTCGGTGGCTTTGACATGATGACCGGCCAGCAGCGGCCCCGGCAGCCGGTGCTGGAAGAACTCGAGAAACAGTACGAAGTTGTGCAGGTTGATCCGTCAGCCCCGATCACCGAGACCTACGACGTCCTGCTCGCGGTCCAGCCGTCGAGCTTGGGACCGGAACCGATGAATAATTTCGTCGCGGCGGTCAAGGCCGGCCAGCCAGCGGCGATCTTCGAAGATCCGTTGCCGTGGCTGATGAATGGCGTTCCCGGCACCTCCGAACCTCGCCGCGGCGGGGGCGGGCCGATGGCGATGTTTCAACAGCAGAACCAGCCCAAGGGCGATCTCGGCCAACTCTGGGATGTGCTCGGGCTCAAGCTTGCCGCCGGCAGCGGCCGGCCGCTGATGGGCCAGATGGGCTCGGCACCCTATGTGGTCTGGCAGGACTACAACCCGCATCCGAAGCTTGAACTCCCGAGCGAGTTCGTCTTTATCGACGCCGAACTTGGCGACGCCGGTGACGGCGGCGGCTCGCGGAGCTTCAACGAAGCCAGTGCGATCACCGCCGGGCTTCAGGAGGTTCTCTTCCCCTTCCCCGGGGCCCTCTCCAAGGATGACCAGGCAAACATCGAGTGGGTTCCGCTGGTCACCACCGGAACCCTGTCGGGCACAATCGAGGTTGATCAAGTGCGCGGTGCCCGCGGCGACAGGCGGCAGTTGCGGATTTTTGAAAAGCCGGGCAGCCAGGCGATGGTCCTCGCTGCGTCGATCGAGCGGGCCCCAGCAGCCGCTGGTGACTCGCCTGCAGACAGCACCGGGGAGGAGCCTGCCGGCAAGCCGGTTCGGGCCATCGTGGTCGCCGACATCGATCTGATGGGCCAG
>CAZIQV010000290.1:0-2419 GCA_964541275.1 uncultured Chitinophagaceae bacterium
TCGTGTCTGCTGCCCACAGCAAAAACGGCCATGGAGGGCGTTTTTGCGGTCAAGCTAGCTCGCGGCGTCGAGGTAGGGATCTTGGCTCATCTGGATGTGAGCCTCGGCCTTCTGCCGTTCCATATACTCCAGTGCTCGTCGCTGTCGGCGGTGCCTGGCTTCGACGCGTTGCTGGGCTCGCTGGAAAAAGGCAACCAGCCGCTCGGGATTGCCGCCGAGTTGCCGACCGAGGCGCCGGGCGATCCGCCTGGCCCGGGCTGGGCCGTAGCCTTCGATGAGAATCTCGTCATCGAGCGCGAGAAACTGCCGCCAGGTGCCGGGGTCGCCCTGGCGGCCGCAGCGGCCCACCAACTGCCGGTCGATCCGGGCCGAATCGTGGAGTTCGGTGCAGATCACGTGGAGGCCGCCGAGTTCTCCAACCCCCTCGCCCAGCTTGATGTCGGTCCCTCGGCCGGCCATGTTGGTCGAAACGGTGATCTGCCCCCGCCCGCCAGCGGCAGCGACAATCTCCGCCTCGGTGGCAACGTTGCGGGCATTGAGCACGGTGTGAGGCAGGCCGTCGGCGGTCAACAACTTCGAAAGATCTTCCGACTTGTCGATCGACCGGGTGCCGACGAGGATCGGCCGGCCGCTGGCATACACCGCTTTGATGTCGGCAACGATCTCGAGCAGCTTTTCCTGGTAGTTGCGGCAGACGACGGGCCTGAGCCGCTCGCGGATGGCGGGCCGGTTCGTCGGCACCACCGCGATCCCCACCTCATACGTTCGGGCGATTTCGCCGGCGCTGGTGGCGATCGTGCCGGTCATACCGGCGAGATGGGGCCAGCGGGCAAACAGATCTTGGATGGTGATTCGGGCGGCATGGCCTCCCCGGCCGGGCTTGACCTCGATGCCTTCCTTGGCCTCGACCGCCTGATGGAGCCCGTCTCGCCACGACCGGCCCTCGGCGATGCGGCCGGTGAACTCGTCGATGATCACCACCTCCTGGCCCGACCCATCTTCTTTGTCGCGGACGACATATTGCCGGTCGCGGATGAAAGCGATGCGGGCCCGCAGGGCCAGTTCGACCGCGTCGTAGAGTTCGAGCATGCTCACCGCGTCGACGAGCCGCGGCCGCTCAGCGGCCCGCACCAGGCTGCGGCCGACTCCGAGCAGTTCGGCTGAACGTTTCTGGGGGTCGTATTCGTAGTGCACATCCTCGACGAGATCTTTGGCCAGTTCATAGGCAAAGTGGAAGACGGCGGCTTTCCGCTGTTCGCGCTCTCCTGCCTCGCCGTCTGGAGTCGAGATGATCAGCGGCGTGCGGGCCTCGTCGATCAGGACGTTGTCGGCCTCATCGACGAGGGCAAACCAATAGGGCCGCTGCAGCAATTTCGCTTCGCCGGAATCCGCCTCGCCAGTAAGCGTTGCGCCGAGGTTGACGCGGCCCTCCTTGAGTTCCCGCTGCATCAGCCGGTCCTTGAGGAAGTCAAAGCCGAATTCCTTTGCGGTACCGTAGGTGACGTCCTTGGCATAGGCGGCGCGGCGACCGTCGAAGTCCATCTGTGACTCGATGACACCGACGCTCAGGCCGAGGGCGTTGAAGATCGGCTCCATCCATTCAGCGTCGCGGCGGGCGAGGTAGTCGTTGACCGTGGCGAGATGGGCTCCACGGCCGGCGAGTGCGTAGAGCACCAGCGGCAGCGTGGCGACGAGGGTCTTCCCTTCACCGGTCTGCATTTCGACGATTGAGCCGTTCACCAGGGCGATGCCGGCGAGCAGCTGCACGTCGTAGTGACGCATCCCGATGGTGCGGCGGCCCGCTTCGCGAGTGGCTGCGAAGGTTTCAACCAGCAGGTCGTCGGGCGGCTCGCCGGAGCGGGCCCGGTAGGACAGCGAACGCCCCAGCCGTTTCAGGCGGGTGTCGTCGAGGGCCTTCATGTCGTCTTCGAGGCTGTCGATCTGGTCGACGACCCGATAGGTCGAGGCGTTGATCGTCGATCGCAGACGCGGGGCGAGAGATGCGGGCCAGTTCCAGATCATGGTCGCCACGTGACGGGGGAAGACGCTCCTTTCCATAACGTAGCAAAGGAGTCTCTGGTTCGGCTTCGTGTTCGCTGCCCGGTGAGCAAAAACGGCCATGAAGGCAATCCTGTCTGGCACACAAGTTGCCGGGCAATCGAACGACCACCAGACGATGCTCCGTTTTGCCGCTCGCTTGAGGGCGGTGGTCTCGCCCGTGCACGTGAGAAGTAGCCCCTGCCTCAAAGCCCGAAGCGCAAGCTGAGGGAAACCGCGTTTTTTTGAGTCCAGCCCCGGATTCCCTCGGCTCGCGCCTCGGGCTTCCCGGAGTTCACATGCCGCCGCTACGAATCCCCTGCCTCGAAGCCCGAAGCGCAAGCTGAGGGAAACCGCGTTTTTTTGAGTCCAGCCCCGGATT
>CAZIQV010000291.1:0-2406 GCA_964541275.1 uncultured Chitinophagaceae bacterium
CGGCCGCGGCGACGAGGCGATAGTCGGCAACGGCCTGATCGAGTTGGCCGAGCTGCTGCCGGGCCCATCCGGCCGCGTAGCGGGCGGCGTTGGCTTCGGGGCTCTTGGATCGAGGGCGAGCAGCCGCTCGGCAAAGCGAAGACTCTGTTTCCAGTCGTCGAGGGCTGCGGCTGTTTCGGCGGCGCGGATCAGGCCCAGGGCTCGCAGTTCGGCCGACGAGATCGCCGCCGGGTCGGCGAGCGCGGTTTTGAATGCCTCGACCGCGGCAGCCGGCTGGTTGTCGCCGGCCAAAGCCTGGGCAAGCAGCAGTCGGGCGTCGGCCGCCAACGGGCCCGCCGGTGCTTCTTTCAGCTGGGCTTTGAAGGCCGCGGCTGCCGGGCCTGGTTTGTCCTGCATCAGCTGGGTCCAGCCGAGCTTATGCCGCGCCTGTTCAAGCAGTTCGCCAGCCCGCTCCATCCGGGCCGCAGCGGCGAGTGCCTGCCGGTAGGCCTCCGCCGCCGCCGGCCAGTCGGTTGCTGCGAATTGAGCCTCGGCGAGTTGCAGCCAGGCATCGGCGGCGGAGGGACTCTGAGGGAATTTCTCAACGAGCCGCCTGAAGGTCTCGGCGGCGGCTGCCGATTCACCCCCGAGTGATTCGGCGATTCCAAGTTGGAAGAGCACCTGATCGGCAGCCGGCAGATCGGGCGAGTCGCTGAGCAGGGCCCGCAAGCGTGTTGCCGCTTCGGTGTACCGCTTGAGCCCGAGCAGGCAGAGTCCCGCCAGCAGCCTGGCCTCGCGGCGGGCGGTGGCATCGAGTTGGGCAGCAATCGCCGAGCCGGGGCTGAGCACCTGCTCGGCATCGGCCAGTCCCCCGGCGTGATCGCCGAGGCGATGGCGGGCATCGCCTCGGGCAAGCACCGCTGAGGCGGCCGCGACGCCGCCGGCACCGCGAGCGATCAGGTCGCTCCAGGCCTGTTCGGCAGCGGAAAGATCGCCGTTTGCCTCATGGCACCAGCCGCTGGCCAACCGCGCCCAGGGGGCGAGCGGGCCGTCGGGTTCGATCTTGACACTGGCGGCAAAGGCGTCGATCGCTGCTGCGTTGTCCTGTTGCTGTTGCCTGAGCTGCCCCAGCCGGTACCAGGCGAGGGCGGCCTGCGGGCCCTCGGGGAACTCCTTCAGGCAAGCCTTGAGCGCTTCCACCGCCGCCGCGAGCTCACCCGCGTCTCGCTCCGCTCGGGCCAGCAGCAGCCAAGCCTCTTCCCGGCGGGGCCAGTCGCGATGGCGGCTGAGCAACTCGGTCAGTTGGCGGGCGGCCGCCGCCGGCTTGCCGGTCTCAAGCAGGGCCTCGGCCTGAATCGCCGCGATGTCGCGAATCGCTGCAACGGTCGCCGTCTCGGCATAGCGATCGCGAAACCGCTTGACCTGCCTGAGTGCTTCGTCCGGTTGCCTGGCTTCAAGACCTGCAAGGGCCAGCATCGAAACGGCAGCTGCGGCCACCGGCAAATCGGGGTGGTCGGCGGCGAGTGCCTCGTAGGTGGCGACCGCCTCAGCCCGACGGTCAGGCAGCGCCCAGAGGGCATCCGCCCGGTCGAGGGCGAGCTGTGCAAGCGACTCTGGCGGTGGCTGGCGCGGCGGGTTGCCGAGGCTGCGGTCGATCGCGGCGACCGCCTCCGCCGGCCGCCCGACCTGCAGCTGCCAGGTTGCCACCAGATGAGCCGCCTCGAGGGCTGCGGTGGTTGCCCGGTCGAGCAGCGGGGTCAGGCTTGCGACCGCCTGCTCGGTCTCCCCGGCGTTGGCCAGGGCTTGCCCTGCCGACAGCGTCGCCTCGTCAGCCCGCTGCCGATCGGTTTCGGCGACAGCCAGTCTCTGGTAGGCGGCCGCCGCAGCGGGCCAGTCTTTTGTCTGCCACCTGAGATCGGCCAGGCGGCCGAGGGCGGCAAGCTGTCGCGGGCCGTTCGCGGCTGCCACCTTCGCGAGCGCGGCGGCGGCAGCATCGAGTCGCCCCGCAGCGCGAAGCCCGTCGGCCCGCCAAATGGCTACATCGTCCGCCAGCGGATGGTCGGCAAATCGCTTGGTGAACTGTTCGAAGACCTGCACCGCCTCAGCGGGACGATCGAGTTCGATCAGACCGACGCCGAGGGCGTAGATCGCGTCGGGGAGCCGCTTTGATTCCGGGAATCGCCGAGGAAAGCGTTTCCAGACGGCGATCGCCTCGTCTCGTTTGCCCGCTTGCCAGGTCGCCTCACCGAAGAGGTGCTCGGCACTGTCGGCCTCGGGATGGTCGGGATGCTGTTGCCGGAAGTTTCCCAGGCTCGCGGCCGCGGCGGCAAAGGCCTCGGGCGTGTCGGCTGCCTGGGCGGCGCGGAAGCGTCCGCGGGCGAGTTCCCAGCGAGCGGCGGCCAGGGTGTCGGCAGCGGCGACGCCGGA
>CAZIQV010000292.1:0-2402 GCA_964541275.1 uncultured Chitinophagaceae bacterium
GACGTGATGGCGATCGAGCGGTACAGTCACGTGATGCACATCACCAGCAACGTCAGCGGCCGGCTGCTCCCGGGAGCGACCGCCTTCGACGCCTTGCGGGCCTGCCTCCCGGCCGGCACCGTCTCGGGGGCGCCGAAGATCAGGGCGATGGAGATCATCGATGAACTCGAGCCGAACAAGCGGGGGCCCTACGCCGGCGCCGTCGGCTACATCGACTTCGGCGGGGCGATGGACACCTGCATCGCCCTGCGGACCATCGTCGTCACGGACGGGACCGCCTACGTGCAGTCGGGTGCCGGAATCGTCGCCGACAGCCAGCCGGCGAGCGAGTTTCAGGAGACCCTCAACAAGGCGAAGGGCATGCTCGTCGCCATCGAGATGACCAGGGACCGGCTGCGGGGCTGACATGTCGGCCCGGCAGCGGACGCTCTCCACCAAGCGAGCATGATCGAGTTCGATCGCGTCACCGTCGAGCGGCTGGGGAGCGTCGTCCTTGAGCGACTCGACCTCGCCGTGCCCGCCGGCCGGTCGGTCGCGATCATCGGCCCGGCGGCGGCGGGCAAGACCAGCCTGCTCGAAACCATCGCCACGCTGCTGCCGCTGCGGTCGGGCAGGCTGCACGTCGACGGGTTTTCCGCCGCCCGCGAGCCGGCGGCCATCCGCAAGCGGGTCGGCTACCTGCCCGACGGGATTCCGGCGTGGCCGACGATCCGTGTCGACGAGTGCCTTGAACTCTTCGCCGCCGCCGACGGCCTGCGGGCCGCGGCGGTCACCGCCGCCGTCGGCCGTTCGCTGGCCGCCGTTGGCCTCGAGTCCCTCGCGGGGAGCCGCTGCGACGCCGTCTCGGCAGACCAGGGCAAACGGCTGCTGCTTGCCCGGGCCCTGCTTCACGATCCACCGATCCTGCTGCTCGACAACCCGACCGCTGGCCTCGACCCGTGCGGCTGTGATCTCGTCAGCCGGCTCCTTGCCGATGCCCAGCTGACCGGCCGGACCGTGATCGCGGCCCTGAATGCCGCCGACGTCCCGGCCGGTTTCGACGACCTCGTAGTGCTGCACGAGGGCCGGCTGGTCAAAACCGGTGGCTGCCGGCCGGAAGCTCATCCCGAGGTGGCCGCCTGGCGACTGGCGATCGACTGTCCCGCGGCCGCCGCAGCGGCTGCCCGGGTGATCGGCCATATTGCCATCAGTACCGAGTGCCCCGACGACGACCGACTCTGCTGCCGGCTTGCCCCCAACCGCGGACCGATCGACGAGACCGTCGCAGCGCTAGTGAAGGCCGGCATCCCGGTCGTCGGCTGCCGGTACGATCCGCCGTGGCCGGCCCAGTTGCTCGCTGCGACCGTTGCGGACAGGTCCTGAAAAGCAGCGGCACGAACCGCCCCAGGGCTTCTGCCCGCGGCGGTCAGCCGCCCCGGCAGGCGGTCACCAACTCGCCGACAAAGCCTGCCACCGCCCCGGCACCGTCGCCAGCCGCCGCCTGTTCGAGTTGTCGGACGACCGCCGAGCCGACAATCACCCCGTCGGCCACCCGGGCGACCTCGCGGGCCTGCTCTGGGCCGGCAATTCCGAAACCGACCAGGATCGGCACCTCGGTCCGCTCCCGCAGCCAGTTGATCCGCTCGACGAGGCCCGCCGGCAGGGCCGTCCGCTCGCCGGTCACCCCGGCAACCGACACGCAGTACAGAAACCCGGTCGAGCGGCGGGCAATCGCCTCGGCCCGCTCCGGGGGGGTCGTCGGCGTGACGAGCCGCACGAGGACCAGCCCGGCGGCGCGGCAGGCAGCATCGAGATCATCCGACTCCTCCAGCGGCAGGTCGGGCACGACGAAGCCGGCGAGGCCGGCAGTCGCCGACCGGGAGACAAACTGCTCGATACCGGTCCGAAAAATCAGCGAGTAGCTCGCCATCGCCAGCAATGGCATGCCGACCCGCTCCCGCGCCCGGCGGACGAGATCGAAGAGCTTTTCCAGGGTCATCCCGGCGGCCAACGCCCGGGTGTACGACGACTGGATCACCGGCCCATCGGCAATCGGATCGCTGTAGGGAACCCCCAGTTCGCAGAGCGTAGCACCGACGCGGTCGATCGCCTCGAGCACCCCGAGTGTGGTTTCGACGTCGGGGTCTCCCGCTGTCACAAACGGCGCCACCGCCTTGGCCCCGGCTGCCCGACAGGCCGCAAACGCCTGCTGCACCGCGGCCGTTCCCGTCCTGCCGCCATCTGTCACTGTCGCCATTCCTGCCGCTTGCTCCCTTGGGTCTGCGAGTGATTCCCCCGGTACGCACCGGATGCCCGTCACGCCCCTGATTCGGAGAGGCCCCGGAGCCGCGCGATCTCGGCGGCGTCCTTGTCGCCCCGTCCCGACATGCAGACGACGAGGATTTCCTCCGGCTTCATGGCCG
>CAZIQV010000293.1:0-2400 GCA_964541275.1 uncultured Chitinophagaceae bacterium
CCACGCCCAGCAGCAGCCACAGTCCCAACGGAATGCCGGCCGCCACACCGCCCGCCCCGGCCCCGAAAGCGACCGCGGCGGCCGCCGCCAAGGCGATCATGATCTCTGCCAGTTTGCCGCCGATCACGATCGACCGCTTGGCGAATCGGTCGGCGAGCCAGCCGGCCAGCCAGGCAAACAGCATAAACGGCAGCACGTAGACCACGGTGCCGATCGCCAAGACCGCCGCGGGCGCCGTTCCCACGGCGGCGGCGGCCCGTTTGCCGAGGCCGATGACCAGCCAACGGGCGAGATTGTCGTTGAGCACCGTCAGCACGCGGACCGCCAGCAGCGTCACAAAGCCGCCGCCCGTTCGCGGCGAGACGCGGTCGGCGGGGGCTGGCGGGGGCTCTTCCACGTCCGCGGTTCTCCGGCGTCTGGCGCTCTGGCTGGTTGTGGGCAAGGCCGTCGAGGGCCGTTTTTCCACGCACCCGACATCCGCAAACGCCGAGGCTGGTGGGGTTTGCCGTTCCCCGCATCCTGCGGCGGCAGACGTTCGAAGCGTTTTGCCGGGGCCGCGGCCATTCCCCAAGGGTGTCGCCTCTGCCGCCGCGGCAGGCGGGCCACAGAAGGGGGTTGGAAGCTGGAGGGAAAGCGGGAACTCTATCGGCCGTTTGCGGATGCGACAACTGCCTGCGTACGATTAAGGCGGTGCGAACCGATCCGCCGACGGCCGGCGGCAGAGCCATTTCCTTTTTGTAAACGCAGGGAGCAGTCATGAAGCCGTTGCCGTTGGAGGCCGGTTGGGCGTTTCGCTGTCGGCCGGGCCGTCGAGCCAGCATTGCCTTCGTCGCGGCCGCCGCCGTGGTCGCTGCGGTCGAATGCCCGGCCCAGCAGGTCATTTACTACTCGCCGGTTGTCGCCGCGGCAGTCGCGCCGGCACCTGCCTATGTCGCCAACTACACTCCGGCGGGCAATTATGCCGCGGTCACCGCCTATTCACCTCCGGTCATCGCGGCGATGCCGACGAGCTCAGTCGCGGTCACCAGCTATTACGCACCGGCGCTGCCCGCCCCGGCGGTCACGACAACCTATTACGCCCCGCCCGCCGCGGTGGTCACCCCGGTGACGACCTACTACGCCCCTGCTGCCGTCGCCGTGCCCGTTTATCGGCGGGGCCTGTTCGGCCGCTATCGGCCGGCCGGCACGGCAATCGTCCCCGCCTACTGACGGCCGGATGCCGGGTGCGGTCCGGCAGTGCGGTTTCTTGACCGCCCTCACCCCAAACCTATAGTGGGCTTGTTTTCGGCGTCCCGGAACCCCGCCCACCGTGGGTGTCTCTCCGGTTTCCCGGGCGCTCGTGCAAGAACAGGTCGGATGTCGCGAACAGTCACGATCGTGGGTGCCGGCCCGGGCGGGCTTGCCGCCGCCATGCTGCTGGCCCGAGCCGGATTACGGGTCAGGATTCTCGAGCGGCTCGATCGGCCGGGCGGCCGCACCAGCGGCCTCGAGAGCGGAACCGGATTCCGGTTCGACCTCGGGCCGACGTTTTTTCTCTATCCGCGGGTCCTCGCCGACATCTTCACCGCCTGCGGCTACGACCTCAGCGAAGAAGTCGAGATGGCCAAACTCGACCCGCAGTACCGGCTGGTGTTCGGGGCGGGCGGGGAGTTGCTGGCGACGCCCGACCTCGACCGGATGGAAGCGGCCGTCGCCGCGATTTCGCCGGACGACCGCGGCGCCTTCACCCGGTTCATGACCGAGACCCGGGAAAAGTTCGTCCGCTTTGCGCCGTTTCTCGAACAGCCCTTCGAACGCTGGACCGACCTGGCCAATCCCGACCTGTTGAAACTCGTTCCGTTGCTTAAGCCCTGGAAGAGCCTCGACAGCGAACTGGGGCGGTTCTTCCGCGACGAGCGGATCCGGCTGGCCTTCACCTTCCAGTCGAAGTATCTCGGCATGTCGCCGTTTCGCTGCCCGAGTCTGTTTTCTATCCTCTCATTTCTCGAATACGAACACGGGGTGTTTCACCCGATCGGAGGCTGCAATGCCGTCTCCGAAGCGATGGCCCGCATCGCCACGGCGATGGGCGTCGAAATTCACTACAACGAGCCTGTCGAGTCGATGGCCTTCAGCGGCCGGAGAATCACCTCGGTGACGACACCGCGGGCGACGTATGACGCAGATGCCACGGTGATCAACGCCGACTTCGCAAGGACGATGACCCGGCTGGTGCCCAACTCGCTCCGCCGGCGTTGGAACGACCGGCGGATCGCGTCGCGACGCTTCTCCTGCTCGACCTTCATGCTCTACCTCGGGATCGAGGGCTGCTACGACCAGGTGCCGCATCACACCATTTATCTGGCGGAGGACTACCGGGAGAATCTCGCTGATATCGAACGGCGGCACCGCCTCAGCAGC
>CAZIQV010000294.1:0-2393 GCA_964541275.1 uncultured Chitinophagaceae bacterium
CCTGGGCGATGTTCTCCAACTCTGCCCGCAGCCGCGGCTGCCGCCGCATGGCGGTCTCGATGCAGGCATCGAGGGTGAGGCCCCCGCTGTCTATCTGCGGCAGGGTCGTGTCGACGGCGGGAACGTCGTGCAGGAGTTCGGTTTCGTGTCCGGCGAGGATAACCCCGGAGGCGGGATGCGCCGGAGCTTCACCGTCCGGCCGCCTGGCGGTCGGCTCGGGGGAACGTTGTGCCTGAGGCAGCACCGCCTCGGTGGTGGAGTCGACCGCGGCCTGAAACCGATCAGCTGCACAGCCAGCCAGCCCGCAGAACAGCATCACCGAAAGCCACACGGCTCCCACATCGGCATGTGACTGCCCCGGGGGGCCTCCGCGTGGTGTTTTCGATACGGTCTTGGACATCGGGATTGAGGCCGCGCGGGAGACTGCCAGACCTCAGTCTTTTCGGCAAAATCGGTAAAGCCGCTCGACTGCTCTACGGGTTTGGCTGGCTGGCCGACTTCTGGGGGCGAGGGCGGCTCGGGCAAGGAGGGGGGGTGGCGTGGCCGGCAGGATAGGGCTGCTGGGGTTGCCTGGATGAACGCCGATCAGTTCTCCTAACGGGGCTTGCGGCCGCGTGGAAGGGGCGATCGAGCTGAAGCTCATGCGACATCAGAATCAAAAACACAGGCGACGCACGCTGCTGTCAATGCTGGTCCTCGCGGCCGCCGGCTGGATGCTGTCGGCGCCGGCGCAGGCCCAGAACGACTGGCAGTACCCCGACCCGTTCTTCGGGTCGATTCAGTTCGAGCGGCAGGCGGGCGATCGGGGCGTCTGGTCGCGGGGCCTTCCCCGGCCGCAAACCGATCGTGACGCCGCTCCAGAAGGGCCCGAGGCGGCCGCGACCGAGCGGATGTTTCGCGAGCGGCGGCCCTGGGGATGGCGTCGCTGGCGGCGACGACCAAGGGCGGCTCAATCGCGGAGGTCGGCCCCGTGAGCAGATCGGCAGACCTGGATCAGCCGGCTGGTCCGGCAGCCTCCCTGCCGCAAGCGGTCGCAGAGCGGCTCCCGCCCGCCGCAAGCGGTTACGTCACCGAACTGCTTTCCCGACATCCAGTTGAATTGCGGGTGGTCGCGCGGCGAGCGACGAAACTCGGTGATCACCGACCCCCGGCTGCCGGGGCGCCATGGCACCGGATCACCGTCAATGAAGACCTCAATCCCTACGCCTTTCTGATCACCTTGCTGCATGAGGTGGCGCACCTGAACACCCATGCCGAGCATCGCAGCCGCCGGCAGCTCCGGCCGCACGGCCGGGAGTGGCAGTTGCAGTTTGCCCGTATCATCGACCCGGTGGTGGCGGGGCGTCTCGTGCCTGGCGATCTGATCGATGCCCTGCGGCGGGCAGTCGCGCGACCGCGGGCGGCCACCTGCAGCGATCGTCGACTTCTGTTGGCCCTGTCGCGGTATGACGCCGATGCAGGCAGTTCGCTGCGGGTTGAACAGGTGCAACCCGGCGACCGCTTTGAGCTTGAAACCGGCCGCCAATTCATCCGGGGGGCGAGGCTTCGGAGCCGCTACCGGTGCATCGAGGTCGCGACGGGCGTAGAGTATCGCGTTCACGGGCTGGCCCGGGTCGTCTCGATCGTGGCCGGCTGAACGGTCCGCGTCCCGCGGTTACAAGCCCCTGGCGGACGGCGACGGGCAGACCCGTCAACGGCCGACATCATGGAATGGAGAACCATTGTGATGATCATGCTGCTTCGAGTCGGTTTCATGCTCGCTGGGCTGTCGCTGGCGACGGCCCTGCGGGCTGCGGAAGGGCTGGACCATCCGGCCTCCTGGCCCAGGTTTCGTGGGCTCGCTGCCGCTGGCCTCGGCGGGGCCGGTAAACTGCCGACCGACTGGTCGGGTAGCGACTGGGCCTGGGCGGCCGACCTTCCCGGGCTGGGGCACAGTTCACCCGTTGTCCACGCCGGTCGCATCTACACGGCCTCGGCCGACGAGGCGGCGTGCCTTCGCATGCTGCTGTGCCACGACCTCGCGACCGGCCGGCAGCTCTGGCGGCGGGACTTCCCCGGTCCGATCGAACGGCATCACCAGCAAAACAGCTCGGCCTCCGGAACCGTCACCGTCGATGACAACGGTGTCTACTGGCTCTGGGGGACGAGCGAAAATGTCCGGCTCGAAGCGCTGACCCATGGAGGTGAATCGCGGTGGGCCGTCGACCTCGGTCCCTTCGTCGGCCCCCACGGCTTCGGCGGGTCGCCCGTGGTCTGGCAGGACCTCGTGATTGTGCCGCTGGAGCAGGATGAGGCCGGGGCGATCGTCGGTGTTGATGCGGCCACCGGAACCGAACGCTGGCGGCTTGCCCGGGAGGGGGTTGGCAAGGCGGCCTATGCCACACCGCTGGTGC
>CAZIQV010000295.1:0-2385 GCA_964541275.1 uncultured Chitinophagaceae bacterium
AGACGATCGCTCGCCGTCGCTGCCCATCGCGAGAATCGCCGCCATGCCCAGCAGACCACCCCGGGGCACGCCGTCGGGGACAGCGACCTCGCGAAACTGATGTCCTTTGACCCCGGCGATGCCGTAGTAGTCTGCCAGCAGGTCGTTGATGACGACGGTGTCGGCGTCCAGCAGTTCCCTGACCGGGCGATCCTCCCGCAGGTTCTGCAGCAGGGTCTCATAGACCTCCTGACGGGCGGCGGCCTTGACGCTGTCGTCAAAGTCTGGGAACAGCCGGTGGTTGAACTGAAAAAAGTCGAGCCGCTCCATATCGAGCCACTGATGGGTGAAGCCGGAGACGAATTGCCGGGCCCGCTCGTCAGCAAGCAGGCGATCGACCTCTGCCGCCAGTACCCGGGCATCGCTCAGCCGCCCGTCGGCGGCCTGCTGCAGCAGCGCGGCGTCCGGCGGCCCGCTCCAGAGGAAATAGGAGAGCCGGGCGGCCAACTCCGAGGGTGTGATGGCGACCGACCCGGTGCGGTCGCCAGCTGCCGCTGCCGCTCGCGTCACCGGCTCAGCGAGGTAGAGGAAGCTCGGCGATGCGAGCATGACCGCCAGCGGTTCCTTGATTGCCTCGAGGAACGGGGTGTCGCGGTGGCGGGCATCTCGATAGAGCGTCATTAATCGCTTGAGGAAGCCGGGCCGCACCGGCTTGCCCCGAAATGCCCGCATTCCAAACCCGGCAAGCAGCGCCCGGACGTCGGCCTCGTCTGGCCCTCGTGATCCGGTGGCGGTTGCCGCCAGATCGACCAAGGGCCGCACCGCCTCCGCGGTCGCCTGCTCGGCGACGAGCGGCCCTTCCCACTCCAGCCAGTCGATCCAGATGGTTGGCTCAACGCCGAAGCCGGTCTCCCCGATCGACTGATAGCGAATGAAGCGGGCCGCCTCCCGGCTGTTGACATGCCGCTGCCGGAAGACGATCACGCGTTCGCCCAGCGGCACACGCTTGCCGGTCTGGCTGCCGACATCGACCGACGCCGGCCGGCGAACCGGCGGGAGGTCGACGGCGATTTCAAGAATCTCGGGATTCCGCATTGGCCGCGTCACCCGGCGGCAGGCAATCAGGTCGATGGCCGATTCGATCGACTCGCCCCGGAAGCCGATCTCGACAAACGACCGCGGAGGATCGGGCTTTCCCAGCACGCCGAGGCGGGCCCGGATGAGGTAGCGGCCGGCCGGGGCCTCGTCCGGGATCACCAGTCCGGCCTGGGGATTCGGATTGGAAACGGTCAGCAGGGCCCCGGTGCGGGTCTCCTCGCGGGCGAGGTAGTCGGCGAAGTCGGGGCTCTCGCGGTCCCAGACGAGTTTGCGGAACTCCAGTTCCTTGTCGTCGACGAATCCGAAATCGCTCGCTGGTTTTCCCTTTGAGGCCTGCCACTTCTTCCAGGCGATGTAGCCGTGCTTCTGGTAGCCCCGGAAAATCATCCGAACCCGACGGTTGGCCTCGTCCTCCGCCTCGACCCGCACCGTCTGTGGCGGTGACCGCTGCGAGGCAGCCAGCGCCCGGTCGAGGGCCTGCCGGGCGAGTGTGAGGTATTGCTCAAACTGATCGCTCGAAAAGAAGAGACCGCCCCCCGCCGTGTCGAAGCCGCCGGGGTTGCTGTCTGCCGGCAGACCCTCGACGTCGATCTCAACACCGAGCAGTTCCCGGATGGTGTTTTGATACTCGCGGCGATTGAGCCGCCGAATCGCCGCGATGCCGCCAGTGTCGCTGAGCGCACGGCGGGCAGTGACCATCGTCTCAGAGAGAATTTCGAGGACCGCTGCCTTGTGGGCCGGCGCCGGCTGCGGCTCATCTTCCGGCGGCATTTCACCCGCGTTGAGCACCCCAAGAATTTTCTGCCACCGCTCCGCGGTCGGGATGTCGGTGATCGCCAGCGGAAGGGTGTCGAGCCGGACGCCAGCTTCGGCGGTGTCGCCGGCGTGGCAGCGGTGGCAATGGGTCTTGAAAAATGCCTGGTGCTCACCCGGCAGGGCGACCGGCGGTGCATCGGCTGAGGCAGCAGCGGCCCTCGGAGGCGGGCAGAAGATGGCGGTGCCCACCGAAGTTGTGACCGTCAGGAGCAGTTTCAACCTGAGCAAAGCGGGCACCATGGCCTTCAAACAACGTGATGGGTATCGGATAATTAGCAGAATATCGGCAGGGTCGCTCACCTTATTCGTTCGCCGGTCGAGGGTCAGGAGTGCAGCGGCTTTCATCCCCGCACCCAAACGGCAGCGGCATGGAAATGAGTGCGGCTCAGGCCAGCAGGTCGTCAATCACATGGCCGTGGACATCGGTCAGCCGCCGCTCGATGCCGTTGTTGTAGAAGGTCAGCCGGGTGTGATCGATGCCCAGCAGATGCA
>CAZIQV010000296.1:0-2372 GCA_964541275.1 uncultured Chitinophagaceae bacterium
CTCAAAGCCGGGGTCGACGACCAGGCAGCCCGGTCGGCCAGGCTGCCTGACGATGTAGCTGTTTTCGGCGAACGGCTGGGAAACCACCCGGAAAACCTCGAGCCGGCCAGCGGTAACCAGGGGGACAGACGCGGGCATGGAAAACCTGGGGAAGCGGGAGCCGACGTTGGAGGCGGCGGGGATGGAGAACCCGCGACCGGGCCCAAATCGGGGCCGCGAGCCGCCGCAGCCGACGGTACGGACGGGCGGCCGCCATCCCCGCGATTCCCGCACTCTAGCCCCGGCCGCTCCGCTGCGAAAGGACCCGAGTTTTTTGCCGTAGCCGGGGGGCTGGCCGATCGCTACTGTTCCGCCGCCGCGGGGTTTCGGCAGCTGCTGCCTTGGGCTCGCGGCCGGTTGCACCGGGTTGCTCGGTCGTTCGCATGGTGCGGACAGAACAGCCCCCGCCAGAAACACCAATGCCGCGGCGATTCGCGAGGCGACAATGAAGACGGAATGCCGTGCAGCATCAGGGGTCGGCACCGCAGGTCTGCGGCGTGCTGCGACCGGCAGCCGTTCGGATGATTCAACGGAGGACTCAGGCATGAGCGGGACGGGTGGAATACGGTCGGCGTCGCGGTTGGGGAAAACTGGCGGCCGGTTCGGCCGCGGCTGCCGGGCCTGGGAGCTGGCGTCGCCGCCGGTGAACAGCCAGGCCTCCTGCCCAACGGCGGCGCGGCCGAGGGCAACGTCGGGGCTCCGGACGCCGTCGCCAACACCGCCCCGGGTCAGCACCCGCTGGAACCGGCGCTGGCGCTGGCGGCCAGGGGCCTGGCGAACATCAAGGCGAACATCCAGGACTACTCCTGCACCGTCGTCAAACGGGAACGGATCAGCGGCGAACTCAAGCCCCACGAATACATGTTCGCCAAGGTCCGGCACGAGCCGTTCAGCGTCTACCTCTACTTCCTCGCCCCCGACAGCGTGAAGGGGCAGGAGGTGATCTATGTCGACGGCCGGAACGACGGCAACATGCTCGCCCACGCCGGCAGCGGCGTCCGGGCGATGGTAGGAACCGTTTCGCTGAAGCCGCAGAGCATGCTGGCGATGCAGGGCAACCGCTACCCGATCACCGAACTCGGGGTCGAAAATCTTGCCAAGCGATTGGTCGAGGTGGCCGAACACGACAAGCAGTTCGGCGAATGCGAGGTCAACTTCTACCCCGAAGCGAAGGTCAACGGCCGCATCTGCACCTGCGTGCAGGTCGTCCATCCGGTGCCGAGACGGAACTTCCGGTTCCATCTCGCCCGGGTTTACATCGACGACGAATTGCTGATCCCGATTCGCTACGAGGCCTACGACTGGCCGGCCGAGCAGGGTGGACAGCCGGTGCTGATGGAAGAGTACACCTACATGAACGTCAAGGTGAACAACGGCTTCACCGACGCCGACTTCGATCCCGCCAACACCGCCTATAAGTTCAGCGCGGCGAAGTAAGCGGGATCAGGCCGGGCCACCCGGCGACCGCGACACCGCGGTGCGGGTCACCGATGAGGCGGCCGCCAACTGCCCGGCCCGAAATTCAAGCGTCTCGGCGTCGGCCGGCGAGGACTGCTCAGCCGGCCTCGGCGGACGGGCCCGGAGCCGGCGATCGATCAGCGTGACTGCCGCGACGCCCAGCACAAGGATGCCGGGCCAGAGCGGTTCCCGAGCGACCAGCCAGGCGATGCTGCCGACGCCGGCGACGGCAGGCCACCACCGCGCCGCCGCCGTCAAGGTCCGGCCCGGCCGCCGCGTCACCGACCACCAGCCGGCGGCGGTCGCCAGCAGAACCAGCAGCGTGGCGGCGATCCGACCCGGGTCGGCCGCTGCCGGGTCGACGAACCGAACCGTCGCCGCCGGGGGGTTTCCGCCCGGCGCGAGAATCAGCCGCGACCAGCGGGCGTGAGGGGCGGGCGAACCGACGATTTCTGAGGCGACGCGGGGCAGGCGTTTCCCTCCGCCGCTGACCGTCTCGCCAACCGCCTTCCAATCCGCCAGGGGAGAGCGACCGGGGGGCCGGTCCCCGCGGAGCCGGCCGAGTCGCGGCCCGGCCTCCGGGTTCTCGGCCGACAACTCCGCGAACAGCCGATCGACGACCGCCGCAGCCGCCTCACGGACCTCGAAGGCCTCGGCGGCCGCCAGCCGCCGGGCCGGGCCAGAGACCCGAAGCGGTGTGGACGCCGGATGATCGATCGTCCAGAGAACCCGCTCGACCGGCAGCCCGGTGAGCAGCTGAAGCACGGTGCTCAACGGGCTCAACACGCTGACGTACCTCGCGGCAGCGTGGTCGGCGAATCCGAGGAACACCGGGACAACGAAATAGGCGAGGATCACCAGGTGTCGCAGCGGGA
>CAZIQV010000297.1:0-2369 GCA_964541275.1 uncultured Chitinophagaceae bacterium
GTCAGTGGGGCCTGGGCTGCCACCACACCAACCAGGGCCAGCGTGGCAGCCCGGCGGGCCTGTCGCTTCCAGGCTCTTGCCCGCCGGCGGAGCAACCGCAGCCGGGCTGCTGTCCGTCGGGGCAGCCGGCTGCGTCCTTTGCGGCTTGCCTTGCGGGCAGGCTCGGCGGTGTGAACAGGGGCGTGTCGCATCATCGCTCCGGGTCCTTCAGCCTCTGCCGGCAGCCAAAGCGAGAAATCCTCACTCCGGAAAACCGGCACGATCGTGAGTGATGATCGACCCGGCACGACCCCTGCCATGAGAATTTTCGGCAGCGGGAACGAAATCGGCTTTGACCGCGGGACCGGAGCGAACTCGCCAGCCTTCCCAGCTTTCCTGGGCAGGGATGGCGATGGGCGGCTAATCCTCAGCCACCCGGAACCGGCTGACCGTGTCGGTGAGCCCGTCGATCGCCCGCACCATGTGGGACGAGGCCTGGCGGAACTCCGTCAGCGTTTCGCTGGCCGCCCGCGAACTGTCAGAAAGCGTCACGAGGTTCTCGGCAATCTGGGCGGCCCCGGCGGTCTGGGCCTGCATGCCCTCGTTGACCTGGTCAAACCGCTGATTGAGCCCCTGCACTTTGTCGATCACTGCGGCGAACTGCCCGCTGATGTCGCCCACCCGCTCGACGCCGGTCTTCACGTCGGCGGCGAAGCGGTCCATCTGCATCACCCCGGCAGCGACCGCCTGCTGCATCTGCTCGACCAGCCGCTCGATGTCGAGGGTCGCCACCGCTGTCTGGTCGGCCAGCCGCCGGATTTCGCGGGCCACCACCAGGAACCCGTGGCCATATTCGCCCGCCTTTTCGGCTTCGATCGCCGCATTGATCGACAGCAAATTGGTCTGGTCGGCCACCTTGGTGATCGTCGTGATCACCACGTTGATCTCCTCGGCCCGCTGCCGGATCACCGCCAGTCGCTCCGAGAACTCGCCGGTGGCTGATTCCAGGTGGGCCATCGTCTCGCCGACCCCGGTCAGATCATCCCGGCCCGCCGAGGCGACCTCGGCCGTCTCGGTTGCCACGCCGGCCACGTCGGCCATCGTCTCGCCGAGTTCCCGGCCGGTTACCGAGATTTCGCGGCTGGCCACCGCCGCCTCGCCGGTGCTTTTTTCCAGGGCCTGCACCACCGACTCCTGCTGCGATGAGGCGGCCGACAGCTGCCGGGCCGTCGAGGTCAGTTCCAGCCCCGACCGCTTCACCTGCGACACGATCTGTCGCAGGCTCCCGGTCATGCCGTCGATATCACGGAGCAGTTGGCCCGACTCATCGGTGCAGGCGATGGTCGCGGTATCTTCAAGGACGGACCCGGTCAGGTCGCCGTCAGCCACTCGCCGGGCCGCCCGGGCCGCCGATTCGATTCGTCGCGACAGGCTGGTGGTCAGCCAGATAATCAGCCCGAGAATGATTGCCGTGCCGGCGGCCCCGAAGACGGCGGTTGACAGCAGCGGCCCCCGGATCTTCGCGATCACATCCTGCCGGGGCAGTTCCATCACCACCGTCCACGACCCGGTCGGCACGGTGGCGGCGGCGTAGAAGCAGCGGTCGCCGGAGAGGGGATCGACCTCTTCCAGCAGCTCAGTCGTGGTCGTGGCGCCCGACTTGCTGTCGTGAAAATGCGACAGGATGGCGGCGTATGGGGTGTCGACAATCGGTTTGCTGGAAAGCTCGACGCCAGCGACGGTTGAGGCAATCACCTTGCCGAGCCGGCTGACAAGAATGATGTCGAGATTCCAGCCTGCCTCTTTCTGCCGTGCTTTGATGGCCTCAAGATCGGCGGTGAGCTGGTCGAGGGTGCGGTCGACCCCCGCCACGCCGGCGAACTTTCCTTCCACCATAATTGGATAGGTCTGTTCGAGCATGAGGGTGCCCTCATACTCGTAGGGCTCGGTCACCATCGCCTTGTTGGGAATGGAGGGGTCGGCGGTCCGCTGCTTGGCTCCGGCGTAGTAGAGTCCGTCAAGCAGCACCAGCGGCGTGAGTTTGATTGCGGTCGGGTCGGTGCGGTCGCGGACGAAGTAGGGAATGAACCGGCCGCCCTCGCCGAGGGCCTCTTCCGGCAGCGTACCGGCTGCCTCGGCATCCCGGCCGTCTGCGTTGGGTTCGTAGCCGAAGTAGGCGGCCGTGAACTGCGGATTTCCCTCGAGCACCGACCGGGCCAGGTTGAGCGACTCCTGCCGACGACCGAACAGGCCGTTCTCGGCTGCTGTGGCCATCGTCCGGGCGGCGGTCACCGCCTCGAGGGTGCCGCGGTCGATCTCGGTGGCGATCACCTGCGTCCGCTCGGCGAGAATTTCCTCGGCCAAGCCGAGCAACAGGGCCTGCATCCGCT
>CAZIQV010000298.1:0-2356 GCA_964541275.1 uncultured Chitinophagaceae bacterium
GACCGGGTTCGGGTACGGGGACGTCGGTCAGGCTGATTTGGCCAGGTTCTGTCAGGAACAGTGCGTTCATGGTGCGTTGTGGGGAAAGTGGAGAGAGGCTGGAAGGTACTTATCGCTGGCGGCAGCGTCCTTGGAACGCAACGGATCATTCAAAGAGGAGCGGCTGCTCGTCAGCGTCAGGCTGCCGCCGCCGTTGCCGACTGCCAGGTTGACCGCCACCGCCTTCGTAACGCAGCAGCAGGTGTCGGGCCCGGTCGATGACCTCTGCCGGGACGCCGGCCAGCCGGGCGACATGCACGCCCCAGCTTTTGTCGGCCGCCCCGCCGATTACCTGATGAAGAAAGACGAGGCGGCCCTCGTGCTGTTCGACCAGCACCTGCACGTTGGCAACCCCGGGCAGGCGCTCAAGGGCCGCCAGTTGCAGGTAGTGGGTTGCAAACAGGGTACGGCAGCCGAGATTCGCGTGCAGGTGCTCGACCACTGCCTGCGCCAAGGCGAGGCCGTCAAAGGTGCTGGTGCCGCGGCCGACCTCGTCGAGAATGACTAGGCTTTTGGCGGTGGCTCGATTGAGAATGCGGGCCGTCTGGGCCATCTCGACGAGGAAGGTACTCGCCCCGCTGGCCAGGTCGTCGCCGGCCCCGATTCGGGCAAAGAGCCGGTCGACAATGCCAATGCGGGCCGAGCGGGCCGGCACGAATGAGCCGGCCTGGGCCAGCACCGTCAGCAGGGCCGCCTGGCGGATGAAGGTGCTCTTGCCGCCCATGTTCGGTCCGGTCACCAGCAGGATGGCCGGGGGGCCGCCGGCTGCGGCGGTGTCGCCGCCAGCCAGGGCCAGGTCGTTGGGCACAAGCTTGCCGGCCGGCAGCAGCGTCTCGAGCACCGGGTGCCGGCCCTGATCGATGGAAACAGTCTGGTCGGTGGTGATTTCCGGCCGCACCCAGCGCCGCTCGCGGGCTCCTTCGGCAAAGGCCAGCAGGACATCGAGCATGGCGACCTGATCAGCCACCCGGTCGAGCCGATCGCGGTGGCCCGCGACGAACGCCCGCAGGTCATCGAGCAGTTCGATCTCGCGGCGGACCGCCTCCTCTTCCGCGCCGAGCACCTGCCGCTGCCGTTCGTCGAGTTCGGGGGTCGTGTACCGCTCCGCGTTCTTGACCGTCTGCTTGCGGACGTATTCCGGCGGCACCTTGGCGGTATGGCCGCGGCCAACCTCGAGGAAAAAGCCGAAGACCCGGTTGAAGCCGACCTTGAGCGTCGGGATGCCGGTCCGCTCGCTCTCGCGAGCCTGGTAGGCGGTGATCCAGGCCTTTCCGCCGGAGGCCAGTTCGGTCAGCTCGTCATAGCGGGCATCGAAGCCTGGCCGGATGAAGCCCCCTTCGCGGGCGAAGGTCGGGCAGCCCTCCCGCAACGTCCGGCCGATCCGGTCGGCGAGATCGTCGCAGGGGTCGAGTGTTTCGCGGAGCGTGGCCAGCAGCGTCGAACCGTCGCCGGCGGCGGCCGAGGTCAGCCGTGCGGCTTCGTCGAGGCCTTGCAGCAGGTCGGGAATGACTGCGGTCGCCCGGCCGATCCGCTCCAAATCTCGGGGGCCGGCCCGGCCGGTGATCACCCGGCCGGTCAGCCGCTCGATGTCGCCGATGCCCTGCAGGGCCGCTGCCAGCCGGTCAGCCACTGGCGGGTGGGCGACGAGGATCGCGACCGCGTCGAGCCGCCCGTCGATCGTCTCCTTGTCGACCAGCGGAGCGGCGAGCCAGTCGGCCAGCAGCCGGCTGCCCATCGCCGAGCGGGTGGCATCAAGCACGCCGGCCAGGGAACCGTCCCGCCGCCGGCCACCGCCGGCAGTCCGCAGGAGCTCCAAGCTCCGACGGGTGGCTTCGTCGATTTCCATTCGCAGCCCCGGTCGCCACACCGCAAGCGTCTTGATTCGGCCGATCGCTGCCGGCTCGTTTTCCTCGAGGTAGGCGACGACGCCGCCAGCGGCGGTGATCGCCAGGTGTTCGTTCGGCAGGTCGAAGCCGAGCCCCTCAAGCCGGACCCCGGCGATTGCCGTGTCGAGCTTGGTCCGGGCGGTGGCATCGTCGAACCACCAGACCGGGCGGGCCGTCACCGCGGTCTGGATACCGGCCTCGGCCAACACCGCTGCCAACACGTCACGATCGGCTTCGCTGCAGAGCAGCTCCGAGGCATCGAGCCTGAGGAGCTGGTCGGCGAGGTCTTCCCGGGCCACAACCGCCGCCGTGAAGCGGCCGGCGGCGACGTCGATCCAGGCCAGCCCGACGGCGATGCCGCCCGCCTTCCCGCCGCTTTGCCGGCCGGCCGGCGGCGCGACCGCCCGCGGCACCACCGCCACGAGATGGTT
>CAZIQV010000299.1:0-2356 GCA_964541275.1 uncultured Chitinophagaceae bacterium
CGAGTCAGGATGAAGCCCGAGGTGCCGTCCGGGTCGCCGACGATGGCCCAGGAGGCGGCGGTCGGCCGGCCTCACGATGTCAAGGGTGAGGCCGTCGCCGTCTTTGTGACCCTGCGGGGCGGGGAACCCGACGATGCCCTGCGGAAGGAACTGCGTCAGCATGTCCGGCACCAGATTGGGGCGATTGCCTCGCCGGACGACATCCACTTCACCGCCTCGCTGCCCAAGACCCGCAGCGGCAAGATCATGCGGCGGCTGCTTCGCGACATCGCCGCCGGCCGCGAAACGGTGGGGGACACAACGACGCTTGAGGACTACACCGTGCTCGCCAAGCTTCGCGGCAACGAGGAATGACCACCTGCACCAGCGTTTTTTTCGGGTAATATTGGTGCGGATGAAGACGTTTCCGAAGGTGTGAAGCGTCGTGAATTTTGCTGTTAGCCGCCGGTGCTGGGTGACTTGATGGATTTCAAACCGCGGCACCGGCCGCCGGTGTGGATCGCCTGGGTACTGGCCGCCGTCGCGGTGCTCCCGGCTGACGAATCGGCCGCCGCGACCAGCCGGCCGGCGACCCCCGTGGCAACGCTGGCGGTGCCGGCCGCCATCCGGCCGCTGCTGGAAAACAGCTGTCTCGACTGCCATACCGGCCCCGCCAGCGAGGCGGGCCTCGACCTCGAGGCGGTGCTTGCCGGCGGGCTCGATGCCATGCACGAGGATCGCGATCGCGTCTGGACCCGGATCATCGATCGGGTGGCGGCCGCCGAAATGCCGCCGCCGGAGGCCGACCAGCCGCCTGCCGCCGAACGATCCCGTTTTGTGAGCCTTGCCGGCGACTGGCTGCGGACCGCCCAACGGCTCCGGCAGGTCACGCTCGGCAGAGTGCGGGCGCGGCGGCTGACGCGGCTGCAGGTCGAGCGGTCGTTGCAGGAACTCCTGGCAATCGACATCCCCCTGGCCGACAAACTTCCCGACGAGGGCCGGCCGCAAGGGTTTACGACCGTGGCAGAGCGGCAGACTGTTTCGCACCACCACCTCGCCAGTCACCTGAAGGTGGTCGACCTTGCCCTTGACGAGGCGTTCAGCCGCGGCCTGCAGCCCGACAAACCGCTCAGTCGCGACCTTGATGCGCAGGCGATTGCGCGGACGAACCCCCGGCGTCGTTGCCGCGAGCCGGAACTCCGGGAGGGCCGCGCGGTCGTCTGGTCGTCCAGCATGGCATATTACGGTCGGATTCCTGCCACCACCGCACCGGCCGACGGCTGGTATCGGTTCCGGCTGCACGGCTCCGGCATCAAACTGCCCGACTCCGGCGGCGTCTGGACGGCGGTCCATTCCGGTCCCTGCGTGTCGACAGCGCCGCTGCTGGAGCCGGTGACCTGTTTTGAAGCGGGAGCCGAGCCGCAGGTGGTCGAGTTTGAGGCTTGGCTGCCCCGGGGGCACATGCTGGAAGTCCGGCCGCAGGACAGCACGATCAAGCGGGCCTTCTTCAAGGGCGGGCAGGTCGGTACCGGTGAGGGAGAACCGCAGCATGTGCCGGGAATCGCCATCGATCGGATCGAGATGGAGCAGGTTCATCGTCATGATGTCGCGCAGCTTCGGCAGCGACTGTTTGGCGAGATCCCACTCGTCGCGGGGGCGGATGGCCAGCTTGAGCCGGCGGCCGAGCAGCCGGCGGTGGCACTCGGTCGATTGCTGAGGCGGTTCGCAGCGCGGGCGTTCCGCCGGGAGGTCGATCCCGAGGTCGTCACCGGGATCACCCGACTCTCCACCGAGCTGCTCGCCGAGGGGCGTCCCTTCACCGCGGCCTTGCGGGCCGGCTATCGGGCAATGCTTTGCAGTCCGGAGTTCTGTTATTTCACCGAGCAGCCCGGGCCGCTCGATCAGGCGGCGATCGCCGCGCGGCTCAGTTTCTTTTTGACCGCCGCGCCGCCCGATGTGACCCTTGCCGGGCTGGCCCGAGCCGGCCGGCTGCGGGATCCAGCCGTCCTGCGGGGCGAGGTCGATCGGCTGCTCGGCTGCGACACTGCCAGTTCCTCTCCAGCGGTGACGGCGGGCCGGTTGCCTGCCGGCCGACAATTCGTTGCCGACTTTGCCGCTGAGTGGCTCGACCTCGACCAGATCGACTTCACGCAACCCGATCGCAAACGCTACGGGTCGTTCGACCCGATCGTCCGGATGGCGATGCTCGCCGAGACCCACGCCTTCCTGACGGCGTTGCTGCTGGAAGATCGGCCGGTCAGCGAACTCATCGCCGCCGATCACACCTTTCTCAACAGCCGTCTGGCGAACTACTACGGCATTGGCGGCGTTCGCGGTGATGCACTCCAGCGGATCAGTCTGCCGGCTTCGTCCCACC
>CAZIQV010000300.1:0-2356 GCA_964541275.1 uncultured Chitinophagaceae bacterium
CTGATCCGCAGCTACGACCCCTGCATCAGCTGCGCGACCCACTTTCTCAATCTCACGATCGAGCGGGACGGGGATACCGCGGCCGACACATCATTCAGCCCGGAATGATCGCGAGTCGTTCGGCCCGTTCGGCCGGGTCTGGCACCAACGCACTGACCCCACGGTCAAGCGTTGCGAGCCGGCCCTGGTGCATGCGACACAGCCCGATCAAGTAGGCGTCGGTCACCTGTTGATGGCCGGTCACAAACTGCCACGAGACGATACCCGCAGCCGTGAGTGGTGGATGATCAGACCAAAACGAGTGCCCGGAAATGCTGGTCATTGCGGTGAGAAAATCGACCGCCTCCGCCGGCGTAACGGCGCCGTCGATAAACCGCGGATTTGAGGAGATCCGCACAAATGCAGCTTGCGTGAGCGGACAGGTCGCCCAGTCACGCTTCCCCGTCCGCTGAAACCACCGGTGAGCCACCCCGTGATGCACATGCGAAGGCCAGGCCAACGCGATCAGCAGGTTTACATCGAGCAGATGGGTCACCCAGGCTCCTCTTCGGCAGATCGCACCGTCTCAAGGGTGACCGGCCGGGCATTCGCCGGCACCGCGAATACCGGGAAGGCCTGTTTGCGAACCGTTCCCGGTCGTGGCTGAAGGCCCCGGCGAATGAGTTCCGACACCACCACCCCCAGACTCTGCTGCCGCTGCCGCGCGAGCGATCTCGCAGCAGCCAGGACATCATCGTCGATGGAGATCGTCGTCCGCATCATTGCATCATGATGCGATGATGCAATAAAGTCAACCGGTTGGAGAACCACCGCTTCGCCTTATTTGCTGGCCGCAAACGCTGTATCGTGACGCTGCTCGACATTCATTCACCGCGAGACGCACCGATGCCCCAGACTGTTGCACCAACACCGCCGACGAAACCGGAAACCGGCCCCACCGATGCCGCCCCTGCCCCGCGCCCGGCCGCGCGGCCGCTTTCCTGGAACGACATCAACCTGCTGCTCGATGCCGCCCTGCTGCTGGTCTTTCTCGGCCTCTGCTTCGCGGCGGTGGTGGTGCGGTTTGTGTTTCCGCCCGGGCCCGCCGCCAAGGGCTGGACGCTCTGGGGGCTCGACTATGACGCCTGGGGAGGTATCGAGTTTGCCCTGCTGGCGGTCTTCACCTTTGGGGTCCTCGTCCACCTGATGTTCCACTGGTCGTGGGTCTGCAACATGGTCGCCTCGCGACTCTCACGCAGCCGCCGGGCCCGGGTCGATAGTGGCATGCAGACGATCTACGGCGTCGGCCTGCTGATCGTGCTGCTCAACATCGTCGGCGGGGCGCTCGCCGCCGCAGTGCTCTCGATTCAGGGGCCGCAGTAGCCGAGGCCGGCTGCCAACTCAGGGGTTCGTCACCGGCGGCAGGCTGCCGCAGATCTCGTCATCGCAGAAGATGCAGCTGGCCGAATCACTGCCCCCCAGTGACAGGCTACCCGCCCCGCGAGCAATCGAGACCAGCCCGGTGAGCAGCAGGCACCAGGCAGCCACCGTCCGCAGCCGCTGCTGGCTGGCCCGGCCAAGTAGGCCACCCCCGAGGCCGAGGGCCAGCAGCGCCGGCACCGTGCCGAAGCCGAAGACCGCCATCGTGGCAACGCCGAGGCCGACCTGATGGGTGCTGGCAGCCAGCACGAGCATGCCGTAGAGCAGCCCGCACGGCAGAAAGCCGGTGAACAGTCCAGCCAGAAATGCCTCCGGCAGCCGCGGCGTGGCAAGCAGCCGCCGAAAGCCCGCCGCCCCGGGGCAGACCGCTGCACCGGCGACACCCGGCCGCCGGATGAGGCCGGTCGCAAAGAGCCCTTCAACAGCGAGGATGCCACCGGCCACAATCGCCAGCACCGCCGGCAGGTTGGCCCAGTGCCGGACCGCACCGGCCGCCTTGAGGCCGAGGAAGGCGGCCCCGCCACCGAGCACCGCGTAGGTGAAGATGCGGCCTGCCGCATAGGCCAGCTGCCGGGCGAGGTTGCCCCAGTGGCCCGGCGTGGCAGCTCCCAGCGTCAGCACAAACGGGCCGCACATGCCGAGGCAGTGGGCCGAGCCGAGGAAACCCGAGGCAAAGAAGAGGGGCCACTCAATCATGCCGCGGCCTCCCCGGGGGGCACCAGCACCGGCGGACGTTCGCGGGCGGCCACCTCCGCCGCAGGACCTGGCGACGATTCGTCGCGGGCCAGCCGCAGCGACCCCGTCACCACAAACAGACTGCTGGCGACCATCGCGGCGGCGGCAACCGCCGGATGAATCAGGCCGCTGGCGGCTAGCGGCAGGCAGACCGCGTTGTAGCCAAAGGCCCAAACCAGGTTCCAGCCGATGGTCCGCCGGG
>CAZIQV010000301.1:0-2345 GCA_964541275.1 uncultured Chitinophagaceae bacterium
GGCAGCATCTGTTCGATGGCCCGCATCAGTCCCAGAACCTGAAACCGCCGGTCGGCAAGCCGCAGGATCCGCTGTTGGACAGCCAGGATGTCGGTCTGCGCCATCCGCGCCTGTTCGAGGCTGCTGTGAATTCCTGCCGATCGGGTCGTCACGGCTTCGACCCGCTTAAAGGCCTCGGCGAACAACTCCGGCGAGTAACTGTTCCAGGCAATAAAAATCCCGAGGAAGTTGACGAGGGCAGCCACGAGGAGCCCCAGCATGGCAACGACGGCCCAGGGCTTCTTCGATTCGATCAGCCGGTCGCGGGCCACCTCCGGCGGCAGCAGATTGGTCCGCAGCGGTCCGAGGCCGAGGCCCTGCAAGACCAGTCCGTACGTCGTGGCGAAGCCGAGATGGTTTTCCTTGAAGGCGGGGGCCTTGAGAACTGCGACGCCCTCGAGGTTGACGTAGTCCCGCAGCCGATGAACCTCCAACTGCAACTGTTTCGAGAGAAAGTCACTCAACCCGCGGAGCCGGGCGGCGTTGCCGACGAGGATCACGCTGCCGATCGTGGCGTCCCGATCCTGCCCGGTGAAGTAGTTGAGGGAACGCTGCATCTCGCTGGCAAACTCGTTGAACACCGGCCTGAGAGCCTGGAAAACCTTTTTCGGGTCGTCGGCGCGGGCGGCGTTGCGCTTGAGCTGTTCGGCCTTGGAGAAGGTCATCCGCATGCCCTGGACGAGGGCCCGGGTGAAGTTGCTGCCGCCGATCGGCATCGTCCGCTGCCAGATTTTGAGGCCGTTGGTGACGATCAGATCAGTCGAGTCGACCCCCATGGAAACGAGGACGATCGAGTCGGGCGGCGTCTCGGGGTCGATCTTGTCCGGCGGCGGCAGCCGGTCTGCCATCACCAGGTTGGCGAGTGCCACCGGCGACAACTGAAGCAGATCGACGTCGATGCCGGCGTACCGAAAGGGTTCCAGCGCCTTTTGAACCTGATCCCGCTTCATCGCGAAGAGGGCGACCTCGGCGTCGATCACGAACCCGCTTTCCTCGATTCCCCCCTCGAGCCGCTGCCAGCTCCAGACCACCTGGTCGAGCGGAAACGGAATCTGCTGCCGGGCCTCGTAGGTGACGATGTCGGGAATCTTTCCCGCTTCGACAGGCGGCAGCTTGATGAACTTGCTCAGCCCTGCCTGCCCCGGAACCGAGACGGCGATTTTGTCGCCGGCGATCTCGTTGCGTCCGATGAACTCTTCGACCGCATTGCGGACCAATTCGACCGGGTCGGCCTCGGGCTGCGTCAGCAGCATCGGATACTCGATGTAATCGAACGCCTCGGCGATCAGCTTTCCGGTGTCGGCAGACCGGCTGCACCGCAGCGCTTTCAGGCTGCACTTCCCGATGTCGATGCCCCAGACCGTCTGCCCGCTTGCCATGCCGATCGCGTCCTTTGGCGGCCGTTCCTGAGCTGTCGCCGGTCCGGCAAGAAAGCTGGCCACCCCTGATTCGTGCGCTTTCTGCCAACCCGCTTTAAGGTACCATACGCAACTGTATGGAGCGGTCGAAGGCGGCGTCAAACAGGCCAGTTCGGCCGCCTGGCAGTCCGAATGCCGACCGGCACCGTCGTGAATATGGAAACCCGGAACACCCTCAGCCGGCTGCAGGTCACCATTTTCCTGCCCTGCCATGCGCTGGCCGATCTGCCCGACTGGCTCGATGAGTCCGAGGCGGACGCCGTGCTCGCGGCCTGGACAGCCGCCTGGCATCCCGCCATCCTCGCCGCGACCCGGGGCCTGCCCGACTGGGCCAGCCTCGATCTCCCCTGGACCCGCAGCGGCGGCGTTGTTGGCGTCGTGCCCCCGGGAATGGCCGACCGTTTCCAGGCCGGCGCCGCAGCCGTCGCCACCGACGAACAGGAATTTCTTCAGGACTGCGACCCAGACCACCTCGAAGCGGCCCTGCTGGCAGCCTGCGGCATCGTCGCTGCGGACAGCCAAACCGAAGCGGCGTGGCAACGCGATCTCGTGGCCGATTTTCACAGCCTCGGCCTGGCGATGCTTCTCTCCGAGCGGCTCGCCCTGAGAATGCGGACCGAAACCAGCCTCGACACCAGCGGCTTTCCCGAGGCGGTCCGCGGTGCGGCCGAGGCCTGGCAGGCAGGCGAGCAGGAGCGGGCCCGCACCCAGCTTGCCGAAGCCTTTGGCTGTCTCGAGGCCGCCCGCGACCACTACTATGCGGTCGATTGCTGGTGTCTCGATCTGGTCCTCCTGGCAGCATCGTCACTGGCCGGGCTCGACGCCGAACTCGACTCCCCGGTGGCGCTGGCCCTCCCCGCCGCCCCCGAGACCGTCGCCAGCCTGCAG
>CAZIQV010000302.1:0-2331 GCA_964541275.1 uncultured Chitinophagaceae bacterium
GGCGGTATCGGCGAGTTCACCGCCCGGGTCATCGCCAACAGGATTTGGGCGCTATTTTTCGGGGCCGGCCTCTGCCGGTCAGTCGCTGATTTCGGCGGCCAGGGCGAGCCGCCCGACCATCCTGAGCTGCTTGACCGGCTGGCGCTGGAACTGTTTGACAACGGCTGGAACCTGCGGCGGCTGATCCGGACCATCGTCACCAGCCGGTCCTATCGGATGGCCTCCGACGCCCCGGCTGCGTTGCTCACCCGCGATCCCGATAATCGACTGCTCGCCCGGCAGGGTCGCTGGCGGTATCCCGCCGAAGGCGTCCGCGACGCCGCCCTCCTTGCCAGTGGTCTGCTGGTTGAACAGCTCGGCGGTCCGAGTGGGCATCCATATCAGCCGGCCGGTTACTACCGCCACCTCAACTTCCCGAAGCGAACCTACCGACAAGACAACAGCCGGCAGCAGTGGCGGCGGGGGCTGTACGTGCACTGGCAGCGGATGTTCCTCCATCCTCAACTGCTGGCCTTTGACGCCCCGACCAGGGAGGAATGCACGGCGAACCGGATGCGGTCCAATACGCCCAAGGCGGCGTTGGTGCTGCTCAACGATCCAACCTTTGTCGAAGCGGCCCGCAAGCTGGCCGAACGGGTGCTGGCCGAGGCGGTCACCGACGAGGCCCGACTGACTGCCGTCTGGCGGCGGGCTCTCTCCCGCTATCCTGACGACCGAGAACGCCGGCTGCTTGCCGGCCTCCTCACCCGCCGGCGGCGGGCGTATCAGAACGATCCGCAGGCCGCCGCCGACCTGCTCGCCGTCGGCATCGCTCCACGGGATGAGTCGCTCGACCCGGTGGAACTCGCCGCCTGGACGGCGACTGCCCGAGCGGTCTTGAACCTGCGGGAAGCGATTGGCCGCTACTGAGCCCGGCCCGGCAGGATCTTCTGAAAACCGCACGCAGGCTCTTGGACAGACGCTGGAGACCACACGATGCTCAATCCGCTTCAGATCAATCGCCGGACGTTTCTCGCCCGCGGCGGGCTGAACCTCGGCGGGGCGGCCCTCGCCGGGCTGCTCGCCCGGGATGCCCAGGCAGCTGCGACGACAGGTGGGCCGACAGCCGGGCTCAGCGGCGGTGCAATCAATCCGCTGCACCATGCCCCCCGAGCCAAGGCCGTGATCTTCCTCTGCCTGGCTGGCGGACCCAGCCATCTGGAGACCTTCGACCACAAGCCGGTGCTGGCGGAACGTGATGGCCAGCCGATGCCCGAAAGCGTGACCGCCGGCCAGCCGATCGCGCAGTTGCAGGGCAAAGAGCTCACCTGCATGGGCCCGCGGAAGCCGTTTCGGCGGTACGGCGAGTGCGGTGCCGAAGTCAGCGACTATTTTCCCCGCCTCGGCAGGCTGGCCGACCGCTACGCCATCGTCCGCAGCCTGGTGACCGAGCAGATCAACCACGACCCCGCCCATACCTTCATGAACTGCGGCACCGCGCTTTCGGGCCGGCCAAGCATGGGCGCCTGGGTCACCTACGGCCTCGGCAGCGAGGCTGACGACCTGCCGGGCTTTGTCGTGATGACCAGCAAACTCGGCCGCAATCCACAGCCGATTGCCGCCCGCCAGTGGCATTCGGGGTTCCTGCCGGGGCAGTTCCAGGGGGTCGAGTTCGCCACCAGCGGCTCACCGGTGCACTACGTCGCCAACCCTCCCGGCGTGACCGCTGCCCACCAGCGTGATCTGATCGAGACGGTCGCCGCCCTTGAGCAGCATCGGCTGCGGAGGGTCGACGACCCTGAGGTGGCCACCCGCATCCGCCAGTACGAACTCGCCTTCCGGATGCAGACGAGCGTTCCCCAGTTGGCCGACCTCTCCGGCGAGACAGCCGAGACGCTCGCCCTCTACGGAGCCGAGCCGGGCCGGGCAACGGTCGGCACCAACTGCCTGATGGCCCGCCGGCTCATCGAGCGGGGGGTGCGTTTTGTCCATCTCTATCACAGCGACTGGGACCACCACGGCGGCATCGTGCCCTACATGGACGAGATCTGTCCGCCGACCGACCGGGCGGCCGCCGGACTGCTGATCGACCTGGAACGCCGCGGCCTGCTCGACGACACGCTGGTCGTCATCGGCGGCGAATTCGGCCGCACTCCGATGGCCCAGAGCAAAGACAGGGGGGCTGGCCGCGACCACCACATCAAGGGCTTCAGCATGGTGCTCGCCGGCGGCGGCATCAAAGGCGGCATCACCCACGGGGCAACCGATGAGTTCGGCTATCACGCCGTCGCAGATGTGGTGCATGTCCGCGATCTGCACGCCACGATGCTGCACCTGCTCGGCATCGACCAC
>CAZIQV010000303.1:0-2324 GCA_964541275.1 uncultured Chitinophagaceae bacterium
AATTTTTTCACGGCGAGCGAGAAGCCCCTTCCTGCGGGGGTATCATGGGGCTTTCCCCTGAATGCCGCAGGAAGGCCGTCGATGCCAAAGGGTTCGGATACCGAAATTCAGGAGCTCCTCAACCTCGCCAACGCCGGTGATCAGGAAGCCCGCGGCCGCCTGCTGGATCATGCCTGCGGGCGGCTGTTGAAACTCTCGCGGGCGATGCTCGCGCGGTATCCGGCGGTCAGGCGGTGGGAGGCGACCGATGACGTTCACATGAACGCCATGATGCGATTGCATCGGGCCCTTGAGACCGTTCAACCGAAATCCGTCCGTCACTTTTTCAACCTCGCCGCCACCCAGATCCGCCGCGAACTCCTCGATTTCAAGAAACACTATTACGGCCCGCTCGGCCTCGGCAGGAACCATGGCACCGATCATCAGTCACCGGACAGGCCCGGCGGCAGGTTCGACCGCATGGCCCATGAACCGGAAGACATCACTGAATGGACCGAATTCCACGAAGTGGTGGACGGGCTTTCGGAAGAATTCCGGGAGGTTGTCAACCTGCTCTTCTACCAGGGGCTTTCCCAGCAGGAAGCTGCGGATGTCCTGGGCATCAGCCTCGCGACCGTAAAACGCCGTTGGCAGGCGGCCAGGGTTTTTTTGCATGACAAACTTGGCGGGACTTCCTGATCGAGATGTCCTCGCGGAGTTGTTGCTCCGCTGGGAGGAACTCTTTGAACGGGGACAGGACACGCCGGCTGCGGAATTGGCCGCGGAGCGGCCCGATCTCGCCCCGGAACTCGCCCGCCAAATTGAGGCGCTGAAGGCTGTTTCCTGGATGACGCAGCCGCTGAAAGAAGGGCCGCAAAGCCCCGAGGTGTCGGCGGTGGGTGGAGGCCGGCTCGGAGCGAGGTACCGCCTGGAGACGTTGGTCGGCGCCGGCGGATTCGCCGAGGTGTTTCGCGGCTTTGATGAGCGGCTTCAACGCCCCGTGGCGATCAAGCTGCCAAGACCGGGCCGGGTCGGTCCGCGAGACGCGTTTCTCGCCGAGGCCCGGCGGGTTGCCCGCCTGCGGCACGAGGGCATCGTCCCCGTCTACGACGTCGGCATCGACGGCGACTCCTGCTTCATTGTCAGCGAGTTTCTTGAAGGCGGCAGTCTTGCAGATCGTCTCGCAGACCGGAGGCCGAGCCCCGAAGAGGCCCTCCGTTGGGTCACCGAGGTGGCCGAGGCCCTCGAATACGCGCACCTCCACGGGGTTGTTCACCTCGATATCAAGCCGGCCAACATTCTCATTGACCATCATGAACGGGCCAAGCTGGCCGATTTTGGAATCGCTCAGTCGGCCGCAAAGTCGGGTGCAGCGGGCCCGTCACTCGGGACGCTTCGCTACATGAGCCCTGAGCAGCTGCTCGGCAAGGCCACCGATCACCGCAGCGACATCTTCAGCCTCGGCATCGTGCTCCATGAAATCCTGACGGGGAAGGTCCCTTACCAATCGCTCGAGCCGCAGCGACTCAAGCGGGACATCCTTGCCGGCAATCCAACTATTGCCGCCGGTCTGTCGGTGCCGCTGCGGAGCGTTTGCAGCCAATCCCTGAGTCTCGATCCGCATCGTCGACACGCGTCGGCCGCCGAGTTTGCCGCTGAGGTGCGGCGGGCCAGCGGTCCGGCGGGCAAGGCTCGGCCCTGGTGGCCGCTCATCGCGGGGGTCCTGGGGTTGATCGCTGTCACCGGCTTTCTGGCATCCCGCCCACCGCGGCGGGCGGCTCCGCCGGTCGGCGTCCCGACCCCGGCCCCCGAGGAGGTCCTCGCCGAGGCCACCAATCTGTTCTTCCAGCAAAGGTACGCAGAGGCGGAAGAACGCTACACGGCCTATCTCGCTACGTTTCCCGCCGACATCGAGGCGCTCACGCGACGCGGGCTGTGCCGCACGAGGCGGGGGGCGTTTGCGGCCGCCGTCGAAGACTTCTCGGCCGCGTTGGAGCTCAATCCCGACGACGCAACCCTGCTGAAACGCCGCGGCATCGCCTTCGCCTCACTCCGGCAGTTCGAGCCGGCAATCGTCGATTACGAGGCGGCGCTCGCCCGCGCCCCTTCCGACCGGGAAATCCGCGAAAGCTTTGCCGCGTGCTACTCAATCATGGCCGCTGAGCAGGCTGCCCAAAAAGAGTTTGCCGCCGCCGCCGAATTGATGACCAAGGCAATTGCGATCTACCCGCACGCCGCCGTGTTTTATCACCAGCGGGGCAGTTGCCTCTTTCATCTGGGTGAATACGAACAAGCTGTCCTCGATCTTGACGAAGCAATCCGGCGGGAGCCCCGCAAGCCCGACC
>CAZIQV010000304.1:0-2323 GCA_964541275.1 uncultured Chitinophagaceae bacterium
GGGATTTTGTTCCCGGACTGCGGCGGCCAAACTCTATTCTCATCGTAGCAGATGTTTCCTGCCGACAGGATCGCGAGCAACCAAAAAACAGACTGCCACGGGACCCGGGGACATTAGGCCAAGGCAGCGTCGACCTTCTCGGGATCGACACCGAGCGTTGCGATCGCTCTGGCAACCTCGTCGCTGCCGATCGCCCCCCGCTGGGCCAACTGATAGAGCGTTCCGATCACGATGCACTCGGCATCAACCTCAAAGTGCCGCCGCAACGGGCCGCGGGTTTCACTGCGGCCGAAACCGTCGGTGCCAAGGACGAACAGGCCGCCCGGAATCCACGGGTCAAGCTGCTCCGGCACCGCCCGCACATGGTCGCTGGCCGCCACAAAGACGCCCTCGGAAGCCGCCAGGGTTGTCTCCAGATAGCTGCTCCGCGGTTCGGCCTCGGGATGGAGCATATTCCAGCGACGACACTCCTGGGCGTCCCGCCGCAGTTCCTTCCAGCTGGTGACGCTCCAGACCGTACTCGAAATGCCCCACGATTCGGCCAGCAGGTCGGCCGCCCGCAGCACCTCCCGGAGAATCGCCCCGGAGCCGAGCAGTTGCACCTGCGGCAGGGCGGCGGCCGGCTTTTTGGCGGTCACATCCCGGAGCCGGTAGATGCCCTTGAGAATGCCTTCCTCGCAGCCGGCCGGCATCGACGGCATCTCGTAGTTTTCGTTGTAGACCGTGATGTAGTAGATCCAGTCTTCGCCCTTGGCGTACATCCGGTCCATGCCATCCAGCATGATCGTGACGACCTCGTAGACGAAGGCCGGGTCATACGCCCGCACGGTCGGATACGCCATCGCAAAGAGGTGGCTGTGGCCGTCCTGATGCTGCAGCCCTTCGCCGGCGAGCGTGGTTCGGCCCGCGGTGCCGCCGAGCATGAAGCCCCGGGCCCGCATGTCGCAGGCGGCCCAGATCAAATCGCCGATCCGCTGGAAGCCGAACATCGAATAGTAGATGAAGATCGGGATCATCGGCACGCCGTGGCTGGAATAGGCCGTGCCGGCGGCGACAAAGCTCGACATGCTGCCAGCCTCGGTGATGCCCTCCTCGAGAATCTGCCCGTCCTTCGCCTCGCGGTAATACAGCAGCTGATCGGAGTCGACCGGCTCGTAGAGCTGCCCGGTGTGGGCATAGATGCCGCACTGCTTGAACAACGGGTCCATGCCGAAGGTCCGCGACTCATCGGGCACGATCGGCACGATGTACTTCCCGACAGACTTGTCCTTCAGCAGCGACGCCATCAGGGTCACGGCCCCGGTCGTGGTCGAGACCTCGCGACCGGCGCTCTTTTCGATGAAGGGCCGGTAGTCGTCGAGTGCCGGCGTCTGAAGCAAGGGCGGCGTCTGCGGCCGGGTCGGCACGTAGCCGCCGAGGGCTTCCCGCCGCTCCCGCAGGTATTGCATTTCGGGGGAGTCGTCGGCCGGCTTGTAAAACGGCGCCTGGGACACCTCGTCGTCGGAAATCGGAATCCCGAACCGCGAGCGAAAAGCCCGCAATTCCTCTTCGTTGAGCTTTTTCTGCTGATGGGTGACGTTCCGGCCCTCGCCGACCTCACCGAGGCCGTAGCCCTTGATTGTCTTGGCGATGATCACCGTCGGCCGGTTGGGCATGTCGCGATCGTTGACCGCCTTGTGGTACGCGGCGAAGACCTTTTCGGGGTCGTGGCCGCCCCGGCGGAGTTTTTTCAGCTTTTCATCGGAAAGGTGGGCGACCATTTCGGCCAGCCGGGGGTCGGTGCCGAAGAAGTGTTCGCGGATGTAGCTGCCGGGCATGACGACATACTTCTGATACTGGCCGTCGACCACCTCGCCCATCCGCTGCACCAGCAGCCCGTGCTCGTCCCGGGCGAGCAGGGCATCCCACTCTTCGCCCCAGATCACCTTGATCACATTCCAGCCGGCACCGCGAAAGACACCTTCAAGTTCCTGGATGATTTTGCCGTTGCCGCGGACCGGGCCGTCGAGCCGCTGCAGGTTGCAGTTGATGACGAACACCAGGTTGTCGAGGCCCTCGCGGGTGGCCAGCGAGATCGCCCCCAGGGTTTCTGGTTCGTCGCATTCGCCGTCGCCAATGAAGCACCAGACCCGCTGTTTGCTGGTGTCTTTGATGCCGCGGTCCTGCAGATACTTGTTGAACCGGGCCTGATAGATCGCCATGATCGGGCCGAGGCCCATCGAGACCGTCGGGAACTCCCAGAAGCTGGGCATCAGCCAGGGATGCGGGTAGCTTGAGAGTCCGCCGCCGTCGGCGAGTTCGCGGCGGAAGTTGACGAGGTTTT
>CAZIQV010000305.1:0-2298 GCA_964541275.1 uncultured Chitinophagaceae bacterium
AGCCGCCTTCCTCCAAGCGAAGAATTCATTTTCCGTCCGCCAGACGGTCTCGACCGGCGGGCCGGTCGGCTGGGGAATTTGCTTGACGTCTCTCCGCAGCACCAGGCCCCACTCAGGACGCGACGTCTCGGGGAGCTGGTCATAGACCCAGTTGAGATATGTTGATGTCTCCAAAATGTTGTTTCGGAGACACATGGCTTCGACGAAGTAAAGCATCCGCGACGAGGTCCAGCCGAGGTCCTCTCGCGGGATCGGCTTCCGCCCCGCCTCGGTAAAGCCTTCGACGATGATTCGCTGATCGAACCGGGCCGGGTCCCGATACATGCCCCAATCCTGCACCAGACCCAGCCTGACGATGTAGGGGGAGTAAACGGGCCAGGCGGCGGCGATCGCCGGCGACCAGGCGAGATTGTTGAGAAACAAAATGCCGAAATGGATCAGCAGGAGGCTGCCGAGCAGGACCCGAACCAGACGATGGTGTGGCAGCCGGATCGCCGTTTCGGCGGGAGCCGCAGCTGCCGTAACCGCCTGCGGATCGTGGCCGTGATCGTGTTGCGGCATTGACAGAACCCAAGGGGTGATGAGATCGGGAAGTCCGGCAGAAACCAGAATGCGGTGACAAACGACAGATTGTTGCGGAATACGGTTCCCAGCGGTCTGGCCGGCTGTCGCTGTCAGCTGCGGCAGGCAATCAGTCTGGACGCGTGCGACTCTCCGGCGGGAGACTCGGGCCGCGGCTCCGATGCCCGTGACCAGACCTGCCGGTCGGCTGCCCGGGCTGTTGGGGCAACCTGCCGGCGGGTATCCGGCCCTCAGGTGACAGCCGTCCGGTGTCAGCCAAGCGGTCAGGCAGGAGCCGCGAGGGCGACGCTGCCAGATACCGCCTGCCGCCCAGAACTTACTGAACGCCGAGCTCTTCCGGGAAGTCGTCGTTCCGCTTCTCGCTTCGATCCCTCGGGGCCGTCCGTGAAGCCGATGCATCGGGAACCGCAGCTGCAACGGGTGCCGCTTCCGGTGATCGTCGGCCTGGCGGTGGCCGTCTCGCTGGCCGGCTGCCGGCCGACGGAGCCCAATCGCGTGGTGCTTGTTTCAAGCCTGCCGCGGACCGGGCCGGCGCGGCAGACGAGCGATGCGGTCGTCCGGGGCATCCGGCTGGCGCTCGGTGAGGCTGGCGGGAGGGCCGGGCCGTTTCAGGTGGAGTATGTCGACCTCGACAACGCCTCGGTGGCCGCCGGCCGCTGGACCAGTGAAGGGGAGGCGGCCAACGCCCGGCGGGCGGTCCACAACCCGGCGGTTGTCGCCTGGATCGGCAGCCTCAACTCCGCGGCCGCGCGGGTCTCGCTGCCGATTCTCAACCACGCCGACATGCTGATGGTCTCACCGGCCAACACCGCTGTCGGGCTCACCAAACCGGGGCTGGGGCTGCCGGGCGAGCCGGCGATCTACCGCCCCTCCGGCCGGCAGAACTACCTCAGGGTCGTCCCCGCCGATGATGTCCAAGGCCCGCTGGCAGCCGACTGGGCCTTCGGTCGCGGGCTGCGGAGGGTCTGCGTCGTCGACGATGGCGGGGTCTACGGTCGCGGTGTTGCCAGCCTGTTCGCTGATCGCTGCCGACAGCGGGGCATGGCCGTGCTGATGCACGAGTCGATCGATCCTCAAGCCGCCGAATTCCGCGGCTTCGTCGCCACCGTCATTGCGGCCGACCCTGACATTGTCTATTTCGGCGGCAGCACCCAAACGAAGGGGGGGCAGCTCGCCCGGGACCTCGCCGCCGCCGGCAGCGAGGCGGTGCTGCTCGTTCCGGACGGCTGTCTCAACCAAGCTTTTATTGAGGCGGCGGGAACGGCCGCCGTCGAGGGACGGTGCTTTGCCACCTTTGGCGGCCCCCCTCCGGGCCGCCCGACAGAACGGGGAGCGGTTTTTGCCGCAGCCTACCGGGCTCGATACGGCAGCGAGCCTGAGCCCGCCGCCTTCTGCGGGTACGAGGCTGCCGCCATCGTGCTGCGGGCGATTGCCACCGCCGGCAGCCGCGATCGCCGGGCCATCACCGACGCCGCTTTGGCCATTCGCGACTTCGACGGGGTGCTCGGTCGCTGGAGCGTTGATGAGCATGGCGATCCGACGCCGCCGCGGGTGTCGGTGAGTGTCGTCCGCAACGGCCGGTTCGTCGCGGAGGAGATGATTCCGGCAACTGCCGTGGGCGGTGGGCCGGACGGCGGGTAAGACTAGGAAATCCCCAACCGTTGTTTCAGCAGGACCTTGACGGCACTCTCGTGAATTTCTTCTCCTTCCTGCAAC
>CAZIQV010000306.1:0-2293 GCA_964541275.1 uncultured Chitinophagaceae bacterium
CCAAAACCCTGCGTGACCGGGTGGCGGTCTGCCTCGATACCTGCCATGTCTTCGCGGCGGGGTATTCACTGGCCCCCCAAGCCGCTCTCGATCAGACCCTGCGGCAGTTTGACGAGGCGATTGGGCTCGAGCGGCTCAAGCTGATTCACGCCAACGACTCCAAACGTGAGTGCGGCTCGCGGGTCGACCGACACGAGGCCATCGGAGCCGGCAAGATCGGCCGGGAGGCCTTCGGGCTGCTGGTCAAGCACCCGCGGCTTGACGGTGTGCCGTTCATCCTCGAGACACCGAAAGAAGGAGCCGACGGCAAGCCCGACCCGGCCAACGACATCCGCAACCTCAAACTGCTGCGGCGGTTGCAGCAGTGACGGGCTGGCCGCGGCCGCTCACGCCGGCCGCTACTGCTTTTTGCCGACAACCTCGATGACGAGGCTCTCGGTGGGACCGCTGATCTCGACTTCGTAGGGCTTGCCCCGCTGATCGCCATGGGTCGCAATCAGGGCGGCCTGGCCCGGGGTCGGCTTTTGATCCGGCTCTTCGGCGTACCAGGAAAACGTCACGTTTTGGCGACCCGGCAGCACGCCCGCGATGTCCTTGTTGTAGCGAAGCACGAACTGCCCCGAGCCATCGGTGAACCCGGTGCTCGGCCGCTCGCCGGTCACCGGACTGAACTGGACCGTCACCCCCGAAACCGGCTCACCGTCAACCAGCACGGTTCCGCGGACCGGCACCGTCCCGACACCCGGTCCGCAGCCGGCGGCGGCCAGGGCCAAAAGAACAAGCAGCGCAAGGCAACGATCGATCGTCACGGGTTTTCGCTCACTTTCAAAGCTGTCGCACCGCAGCTTGGTCACTGACAAAGGCTAACGGCGTACGGCTCACACTCTCGGAAAAAACGGCCAGGCCCGCGGCGGTTGTCACTTTTCGATCACGTCAACCTCACCCCCGGCCCGGGAGTAGGTGTTGCGGTAGACCGTCATATTGACGCTTTCGTTGACAAACCGAACGCTCGCATCGGCCATCACCGCACCGAGGCCACCCGGATGATGGCTGCGGGCGAAGCGGTGCCGGCTGGAACTGCTGAGCGAGTTGGGGGCATAAAGCGCCGTTGCATAGCCCGACGACGCATGATTCACGAAGAAGAACGAGTTGGTGCCGCGGGAGTACGGCGTGCCGTCAGCCTCAAACCAAGAGTGGGCATCCTCAAGCAGCAGGAAGGTGTTGGAGGTGCCGTCGGTGATGTCACGGAAGGCGGTTTCACTGTCGCGATAGAAAATGCCGTCGGCCGGCCCGCCACCGCCGGCAGCCGCGCCCACCCGTTCCGGACAGCATCGGTAGACGCCCATCGACGCGGCCGAATAGTCCTTGTGATTGGCCGTGGTGCGGGGCGTCGATGGGCAGCTGAAGGTGGCCGGCATCGCGTCGGCAGCGGCCTTGTTGGCCGCGTCGCCGGCGGCGCCGCCGTGCCAGGAATCAACGCCTCCGGTGGAGGTATACGAACGCAGGCTGAAATCGATTTGATCGAAGACGTTCTGCTCTTCCATCTGCGGCAGGATGTAGCTCGGCCAGCCGTACTGGCCGCAATAGTAGCCCAGCCCGCCGCCGTGGCAGGTGCTGGCCATGTGGGCGGGATTCGACTTGTTTCCCGGCGGCAGCTTCTTGTTGGCATCGGCATAGTTGTGCATCGCCAGGCCCAGCTGCTTCATGTTGTTACTGCAGGCCGACCTTCGGGCCGCCTCGCGTGCCTGCTGCACCGCCGGCAACAGCAGTCCGACGAGCACGCCGATGATCGCGATCACCACCAGCAGTTCGATCAGCGTAAACCCTACCCGTTGCAGGCTGCTGCACGGCAGTCGCGAGGCAGTCGCCGATCGGTCCGGAAAAACGCCGATTTGCATAAGATCGCCCTTTCATCTGAGCGGCATGCCGAAACCATCTCGATCAGGCAAACCGGTTCTCGATCAGTCAAAGCTGGTCCAGTAGATGCCGCCCTGCCAAATGGATGTCCCCAGCCGCACGAGTTTACCCCGCCGGCGGCCCTCGGCAACTTTTTTAGCAGCCACGCAGCGGAACTGCTCGGAGGACAATCCAAGGGGTTTAAAGACGAGTCGCCCGCTGCCGTGGGTCGCAAAAAAGGCCACCGAACACACCGGCTCGCTGATTCGCTCCCCGGGCGACCCCGATCTTCATCCGCTTTCGCCCACCCGCATCAGCCCCGTTCCGGGGGAATTCTGCTGCCGTGCGGGTCAACCGCGTCGCGGCCCAGATCCTGTTCAATCCGCTGCCGCAGCCG
>CAZIQV010000307.1:0-2274 GCA_964541275.1 uncultured Chitinophagaceae bacterium
GCGGCCTCTGCCCCGGCATCAACGACGTCATCCGCGGCATCGTGATGGAGCTGACGTTCCACTACGGCGTCAAGCGAATTTATGGGTTCCGCAACGGCTACCAGGGCTTCATTCCCCGCTACGGCCACGACGTGATCGACCTCAGCCCCGGGGTCGTCAGCGACATCAATGAAGAGGGGGGCACCATCCTCGGCACCTCGCGGGGCGGCCAGGATTCCGAAGAGATCGTCGACTGCCTCGAGCGGATGAACATCAACGCCCTGTTTGTGATCGGCGGCGACGGCACGCTGCGGGGAGCGATGCAGATCGCCGAGGTGGTCGCCACCCGCAATCAAAAGATTGCCGTGGTCGGCATTCCCAAGACGATCGACAACGACATTCCCTACATCGACCAGAGCTTCGGTTTTCAGACCGCCTTCGCCGAGGCGACCAAGTCGATCCGCTCAGCGCACGTCGAGGCCAAGGCCTCACCCAACGGGGTCGGGCTGGTGCGGCTGATGGGCCGGCACTCGGGTTTCATCGCCTGCTATGCGTCATTGGCCGAGCCGGACGCGAACTACGTGCTGATTCCCGAGGTCCCCTTCGCCCTCGAGGGGCCCAACAACTTCCTCGATCATCTGCTCGGCCGGGTGCAGCAGGCGGGCCATTCCGTGGTGGTCGCGGCCGAGGGAGCGGGGCAGGATCTGCTGGCAGCCGACGAGGCAGCGGTCAACGCCTCCGGTAACCGCCGACTCAGCGACATCGGGCTGTTTCTCAAGGACCGCATCGGCGGGCATTTCGACGCGGCCGGGGTTGAGATCAATCTCAAGTACATCGACCCCAGCTATCAGATTCGCAGCGTCGAGGCGAACCCCTACGACAGTGTCTACTGTCTGCGGCTCGCCCAGCACGCCGTCCATGCGGCGATGGCGGGCCGCACCCAGATGGTCGTCGGCCGCTGGCACGGGCGTTACGTCCACATTCCGATGGCTCTGGCGGTCAGCCACCGCAACCGGGTCAGCCCCGACGGCGATCTCTGGCTGTCAGTGCTTGAGGCGACAGGCCAGCCGCCGGCGTTCTGCTGAGCTGCGGCCGAACAGTCGCGGCTGCCCACCGGTGGTCGGTAATGTGACGAGAGCCGGTGGCCTCCGGACTCGGAAGACCGATTGATCGCCGGAACTCACCGGAAAACAATTTTCCTCTGCGCCGGCAGGCCGTTAGACTCAAGTCGTCTTATATCGACGGCGGTGTCGCTCCCGTGCTCGGAAAGAGAGTTCAACCAGGCGAACGATAACGGTTGCTGGCTCACTTGCAGCGACCGGCAATAGCCGAGAGCCTCGACGTTCGAGGTTCAAGGCTACTGCCAACCAGGAAAAGGCCGTCCACGCGGTTTTTCCGACTCGATCCGAGCCCGCCGCACCGTCCCCCCCTGCCTCTCCATCCCGCCTCCGTTTGCCCGCGTCTTCTCCCGGCACGTCAGTGCCCGGGGGCCCGGCTTGGGTATGTCCACACCTTGACGACCACCTTCGGCGCCTCCTTGCGGCGATCGAAAATGGAGCGAAACCACCATGGACCGTTGCAACCTCACGCCCCCGCCCCGGCTGCTTAAGCAGCGACCAGCCCTCACGTTGCTCGTCATCAGCGGGCTTCTCTCTTGCGGATGCAGCCCCGGCCTTTCCGACAGAGGCAGCCGCACCGGATCCTCCACCAGCATGGCTGCAGTCGAGGCCGGCACGACGCGGCCGGCAGCCGCCGACGCCCTGCGCACCGCGTACGGGTGCTGTGTCGATATCATCGCCGAAGGACTGCTGGCATTATCTGCCGATCGGGCGCCACCGGCTGCCGGCATGGCCGTCTGCTTTTCGCGGCAACTCGATCCGGTTGAAGCCGAGGGGCTCCTCGCCACTGCGGGGGACCTCTGTCTCCCGGAACTGGAATACCTCTCCCCAGAGACTGCCCGGGTTCTCGGTGGCAGCCGGGGCATTCTCAGACTTCAGGGCCTGCAGACCCTCTCCCCTGCGGCCGCCGCCGAACTCGCCGGGCCGCGGGACGAACTCACGCTCGGAAATCTGCGGCAGCTTTCCGCGGCGACGGCGGCTAGCCTGGCGGGCGTTTTCGGCACGCTGAAAATCGACGGCCTGCAGCGGCTCGATCCGGCTGCGGCGGCGGCACTCGCCGGGCACCGGGGCTCGCTGTGCCTCAATGGCCTGGAGGAACTCTCCGCTGCGGCGGCCGAAGCCCTCGCCTGCCATCAGGGAGACCTCTGCCTCAACGGCGTCCAAACGCTGTCCGTCG
>CAZIQV010000308.1:0-2248 GCA_964541275.1 uncultured Chitinophagaceae bacterium
GCCGGCACGACGGTCGCCGACGTTCGCCGGCTGGTGTTGCGGCCGGTGTCACACCAATAGCAGTTCGGGCTTTGAAGCAGGGAGCTTTGCTGTTGGTCGGGTTTTTCTGGTGCCCTCGGCGGCCCCCGTGTTTTTGAAGCCCGAGCCGCGTGCCGAGGGAATGGGTTTCCGAGAGCAGCAACGCGAATTCCCTCAGCTTGCGCTTCGGGCTTTGAAGCAGGGGGCTTTGCCGCTGGTGCGGTAGCCCACGACTTCCGGACTGCGGGGCGGGCGGGATAGTGAGCCCCGGAGAGCAAGGCAGGAGCAGCCACGAAGGAATCAACGTCGACGACAGTGGGCCGCCCCCTGAAAGTGCCCTCACCACCCGCTCGCCTACGAATCTCGCCCGGCGACTGCAGGGCTTCCCGACTGATCCTTCAGCGGGGCAGCGGCGGCGGGCCGGCCGGCTCGCCGGTGTCCCTGTGGAGCGGATATTTTGGCTGCCAGGTTGGCGACTCCTGCCGCAGCCAGGCATCAAGCCCGCCGGCAAGCGTCGCGAGGATCGCCGGCTCTGCGGCGGCAAGGTTCTGCGACTCACCGACGTCAGCGGTGAGACAGAAGAGCGACCAGGCATCCGTCTCGTAGTCGTAGCCAACCTTCCAACGCTCGCCGGCAACCTCGTCGATCAGCCAGGCCCCCGGCTGCGCCCGGGTGTCGAGGTAGCCCGGAAACAGAAACCCGATCGCCCCCCGGACCGGGTCGCTGCCGGGGGCGAGCATCTCGGCGGCGAATGACTCGCCGTCGAGCGGGTGATCGGCCACACTCGGCCGCCAGGCTGCCCCGGCAATGGCGAGACAGGTCGGATAGTAATCAACCGCATGGACCAGCCTTTGGCTGATCGTGCCGGCGGGAATGCGGCCGGGCCAACAGGCGATCAGCGGCACGCGAATGCCCCCCTCGGTGAACATCCCCTTCTTTCCGCGGAGCGGCAGGTTGTCGGCGTGGGTGCCGCCATTGTCAGAGGTGAAGAGTACCAGCGTATTGCCGGAAATCGAATCGGCTGCGTCGCCGTCGCCGTCGGGATCTTCGAGTGCGGCAAGCAGGCGGCCGACGGTCTCATCGACGCCGGCGATAAAGCCGAGATACTCCGCCTGCCGCTTGTCAGCCGCCCGAGCGGCCGCTGCGGCCCGGAGATCGGGCCGGGCCCGCACTGGTCCGTGGACGGCGTAGGTGTGAAACTGCAGGTAGAAGGGCTTCGTGCCGGTGGCAAGCTCCGCGAGGGTCTCAACGAGCACGTCGCCAGTCGCATCGCTGATGTGTTTGGGGCTTCCGGCCAGCGACCGCGGCAATCCCCGCCGGGTGAGGTACTGGTTGTTGTAGGGCTCGGCCCAGCGGTCGAAGTCGCCGCGGCCAACCCCCTTGAACCGCCAGCCGCCAGCATGACGCGAGGCGAAGCAGGTCGGCTGATGGCCCTGCTGGCAGCCGCCGAGGTTAATGTCAAAGCCGGCCTGCTCCGGCAGCGTGGCCGCGCCGTCATGGCCGCCGACGTGGTATTTTCCGATGTGGGCGGTTGTGTAGCCGTTGGCTTGGAGCGTTTCAGCAATCGTCACGGCGGCCGCCGCGACATCCTCGTGCTGGCTCGGCCCCTGGAACCGAGCCTGCTGCTTCGTGATACCGCCGCGGCCGAACCGGTTGAGGCCGCCGACGACGTACACATCGTTGTTGACCCGGGCCGGATACTGACCGGTCAGCATCGCCGCCCGGGTCGGCGCGCAGTTCGGCTGGGCGTAGGCCCAGGAAAAACTCACGCCCGCCGCTGCCAGCCGCTCGAGGTTCGGCGTTTGGTAGGCCGCCGGGGACGTGCCCTGGGTCGGTCCCGCGGCACTGAGGTGGTTCCAGCCAAGGTCGTCGACCATGAAAACAATGATGTTCGGCTGAGCTGCCGCGGCGGCCTCTGCCGCGCAGGTGAGTGCCGTCAGGACTGCTGCCAGGAACAGGACCGTCGGCTGAAACAACGACATTGCGGGGTGGTTCACGGGATCAGCTCTCGGGGGTCAGGGTCCTCAGGCACAGCCAAACCAACGACGTCCCGATTCCAGAATGCCGGTTCCGTGGCTGCGAGAATTTCCATCGCTGCCCGCCGCTCTTTGGGCTTCGAACGGCCGAACGGAGGCTCGGCCACCGCCCCTCAACAACATTTCCCACGGGCGGGTGCCGATCGCCGCCTTGGAAATACCGGGCCGTTCGACGGAGGTGGATGAGTGACTCA
>CAZIQV010000309.1:0-2241 GCA_964541275.1 uncultured Chitinophagaceae bacterium
GTTTTTGCGTGTGCCGCGCTCCAGCTCCTATCTTCGGTCGCCATTCCAGGAAAGCTGGCCCGAGCAGCTTTCTGTTGGGCTTCGGCATGGTTCCGGGAACGGAACCCCTGCGTCCTGTCGTCGCCTCAGGTGTCTGTTTTCGTCCGGTCGTCCGCCACGGCGGAGATGCCGATCGGACTGCTGAGATCGTTCCCCGTCTTCCCCCTTCCCGAGGAGTGCCTCGCCAATGGCAACCAGCGCTGTTCGCCGACTTCAGCCCACGGAAATCCGCCACTTCGGCAGCAATCGCAGCAGCCATTCGATCCCCGACCTGACCGAAATCCAGACGCGGTTTTATGAAGCCTTCTTGCAGCAGGACGTTCCGCAGGCGAAGCGGAAAGACCAGGGCATTGAAGGTGTGCTCCAGGAAATCTTTCCGATTGAGAGCTATGACAAGTCGGTGAGGTTGGAGTATGTCCGGTATGAGCTCGGCAAGCCGCGGTACGCCCCGGATGAGTGTCGGCAGCTTCGCCTAACCTATGGCCGTCCCCTTCGGGTCTGGTTGCGGCTCATCCGAGATCAGCCCATCGAAGAAGAGGTCTATCTCGGCGACATCCCGATCATGATGGGCGGGGGTGAATTCATCATCAACGGTGCCGAGAGGGTTGTCGTCAGCCAACTCCACCGCTCGCCCGGCATCGACTTTGTCGCCGACACCGAGTCGACCGACCGCAAGACCTACAACTGCCGGATCATTCCGGAGCGGGGAAGTTGGATCGAACTCAACGTGTCGAAAAAAGACACGCTGCAGGTCCGGATCGACCAGAGCGGGAAGTTTTCGGCCCTCACCCTGTTGCGGGCGATGGATCCGAAGCTCACCAGTGACGCCGATATCCTCAAACTGTTCAGTAAGACCAAAGCCGAAAAGATTGCCGGCGGCCGCAGCGTCGCCAAACTTGAGGGAAAGATCGCCGCCGACGACATCGTTTATCCCAAGGGAAGCGAGCGTGCGGGGGAAATTCTGGTCGAGGCCGGTTGCACGATCACCCGAGACAAATCCGAGCTGATCTGCACATCGGGTCTGAAGGCGGTGGAGATCATCGACGGTGCCAAGCCGAACCGCCTGCCGCTGATCGAGAACAGCCTGCGGGAGGACGCCGACGAGGCCCGCAAGCGGACCGCCGTCGCCCCGAGTCACCAGGATGCCCTGATCCGGATCTACCAGCGGCTTCGTCCCGGCAACCCGGCGGCGCTTGACAAGGCTGTCACGCTGTTTGACGAAAAGTTCAAGGACACCAATCGGTATCGGCTGGGCCGGGTTGGCCGGTTCCGGATCAACCGGAAACTCGGGCTGGCGGTGCCTGAGACTGAGATGACCTTGCGGGCCGACGATCTCGTCGCCGCGATCCGCTACATGCTTGAGCTGATGGACAGCGACAACGAGTCGGTCGAGGTCGATGACATCGACCATCTCGGCAACCGGCGGTTGCGGACGATCGACGAACTTGCCAGCGATGAGCTTCGCAAGGGTTTCCTCAAGCTGCGGCGGACGGTCCAGGAACGGATGAGCCTGAAAGACGTCGAGGATATGACCCCGCGATCGCTGATCAATCCGAAGAGTATCTCGGCGGCGATCGAGTATTTCTTCGGCCGCGGCGAGCTTTCGCAGGTGGTCGACCAGACCAACCCGCTGTCGATGCTCACCCACGAGCGGCGGCTGTCGGCGCTCGGCCCGGGCGGTCTCAATCGCAAGCGGGCCGGGTTCGAGGTGCGAGACGTTCACATCTCGCACTACGGCCGGATCTGCCCGATCGAGACGCCGGAGGGGACGAACATCGGACTGATCTCCAGCCTGGCGATCTATTCGGGCGTCGACTCCTACGGTTTTCTGGTGACCCCGTACCGCAAGGTTTCCAAGAGCAAACTGCTCGACGACGTTGTCTGGCTGCGGGCCGACGAAGAGCACGAAGCCTACCTCGCTCCGGCGGACGCTCCGGTCACCGACGGAAAGATTCACGGCGACACGATCGTCGCCCGCCACCGGGGCGACTTCGTGCTGGTGCCCGCTGACAAGATCGAATACATCGATGTCGCCCCGAGCCAGATGGTGGGTGTTTCGGCCGGCCTGATCCCGTTCCTCGAACACGACGACGCCAATCGGGCGTTGATGGGTTCCAACATGCAGCGGCAGGCGGTGCCGCTTTTGGTAACCGAGCCGCCGATTGTGGCGACCGGCATGGAGCGGGACGTCGCGGTCAACTC